>DAIMHB010000330.1:0-3062 GCA_036723545.1 Beijerinckiaceae bacterium | reverse complement strand
CATGCATTACATCAGCCTTGTTCTGCCACATTCTCCGGTTTTCCGGCGATTGTGACCAGAAGTTTTTTGTCGGCAAACAGGCGGCGTGCCACGCGGCGGGCATCGTCCAGCGTGACGGCCTCGATCAGGGCATTGCGCTCATCAAGATAGGCAGGGGTGAAGCCTTCGGTGGACAGATGCACCAACTGGCTGGCAATTTTGCTTGAAGTGTCAAAGCGCAGCGCATAGGAGCCGGTGAGGTATTTTTTGGCCTGAATCAATTCGTCCTCGGTGGGGCCCTCCGCAGCCATTTTTGCAATTTCATCCTCGATAACACTGAGGGATTCCAGCGCCCGCTCGTTTTTGGTCGAGGTGCTGCCCATCAGCAGGGCGGTATGCTCATAGGTGGCCAGACCGGAGTGAATGGAATAGGCCAGACCGCGCTTTTCGCGCACCTCTTTGAACAGGCGCGCCGAAAAGCTGCCGCCGCCGAAAATATGATTGACGACGAAACCCGCCACATGGTCGGGGTCATGGCGGGCAATGCCGGGCAGGCCGAACTGAATGGTGGCCTGCGGAATATCGAGGTCAATGATTTTGCGCGTGCCCAGATTGTGCAGCTCAATCGCCGGGATGGATAGTCGATGGCCGCGCTCCGGCAGGCTGCCAAACACCTGATCAAGCTCGGCGCTCAGGGTCTGCGCGTCAATGGCCCCGACAACGGCAATATGCAGCCCGTCGCGTGTGAAGCACTGCCGGTGCAGGGCAAGAAGATCCTCCCGCGTGACGGCGGCAACGCTGTCCAGCGTGCCATGTGTGGCCTGGCTGTAGGGATGGCCGGGAAACGCCAACTCGCGCCATGCGGCGCTGGCCAGCTCATGCGGGTCATGCGCATCGCGTTTGATTCCGGCCAGCAACTGGCTGCGCACCCGTTCAATGGTGTCCGCATCAAGCCGGGCTTCGTTCAGTGCCAGACGCAACAGGTCGAAGGCCGGACGGATATGCTTTTTGAGGCTGCGCATCCGGCCCGAAAAATGGTCATGGTCCGCCCCGAAAGACATTTCTATGGCATAGGTGTCGAGTTCCTTATGGAAGGCCTCGGCATCATAGGGCCCGGCACCCTCGTCCAGCAGTCCGGCCAGCATGGTGGCCGCGCCGGCTTTACCCGCAGGATCTTGGGCGGCACCGCCAACCAGTGCAAAATTCAACGCAATCAGCGGCACGGCATAATTTTCCACCAGCCAGACCTTGAGGCCGCCGGGGGTTGTGATGTGCTGGACAGTGTCCGCTCGTGAAGACTTGAGGCTCTCAGCCATTATATTGACCCGATCTGAACAGAATTTAAGCGGCAGGCAGCAGAAAGCCGGTGACGGAGCGGCGGCGGTCCAGCCATTTGGTGGCTGCATTGAGAATGTCTTGCGCATTCAGGGCCTCGATTCGCTCCGGCCAGGCCTGAACATCGGCCACGTTCATGCCGGTGGTGAGGGACATGCCATACCAGCGGGCCATTTCGGTCTGATTGTCCTGCGAGTAAATGGCATCGGCGACAAGGCGGGTTTTGGCGCGGGCAAGATCCTGCGCGTCAATGCCGCTGCGCAGCAGATCGGCGATCACATCGTCCATGGCCTCGTCAAGTTCGTCCAGAGAAATGTCCTCGGCGGGCATTCCATAGAGGAAGAAGCGTGAATCATCGAGCGCCTGCCCCCAGTAATAGGCACCGGCGGCGACAGCCAGCTTTTTATCCACCACCAGCGTTTTATAGAGCAGGCTGGTCGGCCCGCCGCCCAATATATGCGCCAATACCTCCAGCGCCTCGCCCTCGCCTGCGGCGGCGGTGGCATAGGAGGGCACCAGATAAACACGCTGATGGGCGGGCTGCTCGACCTTTTCATCGTTCAAGGTCACCAGACGCCGCGCGCGTGAGGGTGGCTCCTTGGCACGGATGCGCTGCGGTGCCTCGCCGCGCGCGGCAATCTGGCCATAGGTGGCCTCGGCCAGTTGGCGCACCTCTTGCGCGGTGACATCCCCCGCGACAATCAGAATGGCATTTTCCGGCGTATAAAACCGGCGGTAATAGGCCAGCGCGTCGTCGCGGTTGAGGCCTTCAATCTCATGGCCCCAGCCAATCACCGGCGTGCCATAGGGGTGGCGCACGAACAGCGCCGCCTGCACGGCCTCGCCCAGTTCGGCAGAGGGGTCGGTGTCGGTGCGCATCCGCCGCTCCTCCAGCACAACGTCACGCTCGGGCGCGACAACCTCGTCGCTCAGCACCAGATTGACCATGCGGTCAGCCTCCATCTCCATCATGCGGCCAAGATGTTCCTTGGCAATGCGCTGGAAATAAGCGGTGAAATCATTGGAGGTAAAGGCATTTTCCTGACCTCCCAGTTCGGAGACAAGATCGGAGAAGGCGCTGTTCGGATATTTGACCGTGCCTTTGAACATCAGATGTTCAAGAAAATGCGCAATGCCGGATTTGCCCGCCGGATCATCCGCCGAGCCATTGCGATACCAGATCATATGGGTGACAATGGGGGCGCGCAGGTCAGGAATGACCACAACCTCAAGGCCGTTGTCGAGGTGGAAATGTGAGATATCAGGCGCCGCGGCATTGTTCTGCGCCGCAGGCGAGGCCGGACGGTCGGCACGTGGCGATGATGTCTCAGGCGTTAAATCAAGCATGAACGGTTCCACCCAAAAGGACTGATGTCAACGGCGATAGCACAGGCCAAGCGGCAGCGTTACCAAAAAAACAATATAGGGCGGCAAAGCCGTGTTTGTCAGCCTGAACGTGACATTTCGATAAAAAAGATGAAACAGATTGATGACCCTTCAGGATATCTCCTTATCCTGCTGGTTTAAGGCCATATTTGACGCTTTTTGCGGGTGAAAATGGTTTTTAGGGTTGCACCTGTCCCCGCGTGAAACTATGGTCGCGCCGTTCAAACTTATCATGTGTCACGTCCAGGAGACCGATCATGGCTTTTTTTGCCGATGCCCTTGCCCGCGTTAAGCCCTCTGCCACTATTGCCGTGACACAAAAGGCCCGCGACCTCAAAGCGCAGGGCCGGGACATCATCAGC
>DAIMHB010000329.1:2055-3069 GCA_036723545.1 Beijerinckiaceae bacterium | reverse complement strand
CCAATGCTCCCCACCAGCCAGGTGCCGGCAAAGCTGGGCGAGGAATTGATGACCAGACGCGAATGGCCGCTGGCCTCGCGCATCCGCCGCGCGCCGCGAAACAGCAGGTCAAAGCCCTCGCGCAGATCAATCAGACCGGCATGACCGGCCTCGGTCAGGGTCAGACCCCTTCCGCTGCGTTGCACAAGAGGAACGCCAATTTCAGCCTCCAAAAGTCGGATTTGCTGGGCCACAGCCGCCTTGGTGACATGCAGCTCCTGCGCGGCCGCCGAAAAGCTGAGGTGCCGCGTCACCGCTTCAAAAGCGCGCAGGGCATTGAGGGAGGGCAGGCGTTCATTCTGTGTCATCGTATAGTTTTTCTTGACTCAATAAAAAGGAAGACTGCCTCGAAATTTCCATATTTTCAAGTATAAAGACGGCAACTCAGTTTAGGATTTTACAAAATGCGCCTCGCCACCTCCTCCTACGCACCTGCTCCTTCCCTTATCGGCGAAATCGCCGCTTCGGTTGTTAAGATCGTGTTAAGTTTTTCTGACCATGCCCATCGCATTGCCGATGCCCATGATGCCCGCACGCGCTTCGCTTATATGGGCCAGTCTCATCTGGCCGACATTGGCCTGACCGACGCCGACCGCGACTATCGCCTCAGCCGCTGATTTATGCTGCATCTGCGAAAAGCCAGCGTCTTCCCCGCTGGCTTTTTGCATTGAACGGCCTCATAAAACACGCGTGCGAAAACAGCATTGAAGGTGACGCTGATTTGGCGTTTAATTCCGTCATGCTTCGTTTGCTTCTGCTTCGCCATGCCAAGGCCGTTCCCGAAAATGCACAGGACCACAGCCGTGCACTGGCGCCGCGTGGCCGCACCAATGCCAGCGCCATGGGCCTGTATATGCGCGAACAGCAGCTGCTGCCCGATCTGGTGGTCACGTCGGATGCTTTGCGCGCTCTGGAAACAGCCATGCTGGTGGTGCGGGCTCTGAATGACCACATCCCGCTCCAGCGCGAGGCGAA
>DAIMHB010000329.1:0-2045 GCA_036723545.1 Beijerinckiaceae bacterium | reverse complement strand
AATCTATCTGGCGGAAATTCCGGCCCTCTTGAACGCGATCCGCCACATTCCGGATGGGGTGAACACCTGCCTGATGGTGGGGCACAATCCCGGGTTTCATGATCTGGCGCAGCTTCTGGTGGGATATGGGGACCGCTATGCCGCGGCGCGTTTGCGGGCAGGCATGCCCACCTGCGCCCTGACCGTTCTGGATTTTGACTGTGATACATGGAGCGAGGTCAGCGCCCATAAAGGGCGGCTGGATCGGTTCATCATTCCCGATGACCTAAACAGCCAGAAGCCGGATTAGGCTGTGAATCTCATTCAGTCCATAGCGTTTGAAGCGCGGGTCGCAGCCGCAAGCCTGATGGATTTTGCCGGTGGCACTTCGGTGCGGCTGGGCGTGACAGGACTGTCGCGCGCCGGAAAAACCGTTTTTATCACGGCTCTGGTGCATAATCTGCTGCACAACAGCGCCTTGCCGGTGTTTCGGGTTCAGGCGGAGGGGCGGCTGGCGCGTGTCAGCCTGCAACCGCAACCCGACGATGCAGTGCCCCGCTTTGCCCTTGAGGATATGATCACGGCCCTGACACAGGACCGGCTCTGGCCCGCCTCCACCCGCGCGGTGTCCGAACTGCGCCTGACACTGGAATTTGAACGGCAGAGAGGCTGGCGCAAGGGGCTAGCCGCACTCAATATCGATATTGTCGATTATCCGGGGGAATGGCTGCTGGATCTGCCCCTGCTGCACAAATCCTATGCGCAATGGGCACAGGAAACATGGGAGGCCAGTCAGGAGACCGGCCGCCGCCCCTTGGCCCAGCCCTGGCATGATTATATGCACACTCTTGACGCCAGCGCCCCCGCCTCGGAAGACATAGCCCGCACCGGCGCCAGCCTGTTCACCGCCTATCTGCGCGCCTGCAAGGCCGATAAATTCTCGCTCTCGGCCCTGCCGCCGGGGCGCTTTTTATGGCCGGGCGAATGGGCCGACTCCCCCGCCATGACCTTCTGCCCCTTGCCCCCGCTGCAGGGCCATGCCGCCAGAACATCGCTCTGGGCGATGATGGAACGGCGGTATGAATCCTATAAGGCGCATATTGTGCTGCCATTTTTCCGCGATCATTTCACCCGCATTGACCGGCAGATCGTGCTGGTGGATCTGCTTTCGGCGCTCAATTCCGGCCCCGAAGCCATACGGGATCTGGAAACCGCCCTTGCTGACATCATGGCGGCATTCCGCCCCGGCAAAGCCAGCCTATGGACCCAGCTTGTGCGCCCGCGCATCGACCGGATTTTATTCGCGGCCACCAAGGCCGACCATCTGCATCATTCCGGACATGACCGGCTGGAGGCGATTTTGCGCCTGCTGGTGGCGCGGGCCATTGCACGGGCCGAAAATGTCGGGGCGAAGGTGGATGTCATCGCGCTTTCGGCCCTGCGGGCGACGCGCGAGGCCAGAATCAACCCGCGCGGCGCACCGCTCGACGCCATCATCGGCACACCTTTGGCCGGTGAGGAAATTCACGGCGATCGTTTTGACGGCAAAGCGGAGGTGGCGGTGTTTCCCGGCCATCTGCCGCAAGACCCGCATGAGATTTTTCGTGGCAACGGGCTGGCACTGCACGAGGGCGACACCGACATGCGCTTTATCCGCTTTCGCCCGCCGGTTCTAACGCCCGATGCCCCTTTTCCGCATATAAGGCTGGACCGGGCCCTTGAATTTCTGCTCGGTGACAAAACATGAGTGCATCGCCACCTCTCCCGCCACGCCAGCGCCCGCAGGCCTTCCGCCTTGATGACCCCAATGTGCATACCGGCTCGCATCCGGCCCAGACCGCGGTGCATATAAAGCCGCAGCCTGACCCTTTTCCCGAAACCACCCTGCCGCCGGACGAACAGGCGATTGAACAGGCGCAGCAAAAGCTGCTGGAGAGAAAATCTCTCCTATCTTGGGGGGCTGTGTTCTGGTCTGCCCTTGGCGGCTTGCTGTCTTTGGCGGTGGGTCTGTGGATCACACAGGTGATTGACGGGCTGTTTGCCCGTTTTGCCGCGCTCGGCTGGCT
>DAIMHB010000328.1:0-3074 GCA_036723545.1 Beijerinckiaceae bacterium | reverse complement strand
CATGAGAGAGCCATGCAGTTTCTATTTTCAAAACATAAGGATAAATGTTCTGCTGCCCTGCAAAATGGCGGCCTTATCGAGCGTATCAAGCATTTCAGCCGCGAAATCAAAGCCGCAACGGCTGTTGAATTCGGCATGCTGCTGTTTCCCTTCACGTTAATAGTGATCGGAATGCTTGAAGTTTCCTATGATTATTATCTCCAGCAGGTTCTGGATATTGATGTCTATAAAATCAGCAATGCCATCCGCTATGGCACGGCCCAATCCAATTCCGGCGTCACAGATGCGGGCACGTTCTGGACAAATTATGTCGTGCCCAACATGTCCTCAGATTTCAACACCAGCTATCTTCAGGTCGATGTCATCCAGGTGACAGCCGCCACACAACAGCCAGGAGGCCTCACCTTTACCAATGGCGACAGTGTCACCATCACAGCCAATGACACAACCACATCCTTACCCAACCGCAGCGTAACCAACCCCTCCATCTATAACCCCGGATCATCCGGAACCCTGAATGTGTTGCAGGCTGCCTATCTGCATCCGAATATCACCCCCCTGATGAACCTTTATTTCATGTCCACCGCAACAGTGGGCGGAACAGTGCTCACGGGCGCCAAGCTCACCTCAACCGTCGTTTTCAAGCATGAATGAGGACGGGAGCACCGGAATGAATCATTTACGCAACATAACCGCCCGCCTTATCCGAACAGGCCAGTGGTTTTTTGGGGCGACCCCAAGATGTCGGCGGTCACGCAGATTCCTGCAAAGTCAAACCAGCGGTGTAGCGGCTGTGGAATTTGCTTTAATATTCCCGATTTTATCGGCCATTCTGGGTGGCATCATCGAGATCAACCATGCCGTGACCGCCAGCAGAAAACTGGCTCTCGTGGCCTATTCGATCGGTGACATGATTGCCCAAAATTCAACAACAACCCTGCGCGCCGTCGACTATAAAAATTACTGGTACACCACCATATTGAATTTTCCCCAGCTCCTGCAGGATACGGCTGCAACAGGCAACACATACTGGACAAGCCTGATCAGTGTCGATGTGAGTTACATCAATATCAACAACTGCACTGTCACCAGTTGCACCTCTCCCACAGCGGTCAGAGCCTGGAATATTCAGTCCGATGCATCCGGTTTGATCGGCACTCTGTCGCCATGCTATTACAATAGCTATACATCTGTCGCCAACAGCGGGGCACAAAGCCTGTCCACCCTGCCCGCCAGTGCCTATACGCCCAATCCGGTGATTCGTGTCACGGTGGTCTATCAATATACGCCCTATCTTTTCGCCTCGATGTTCGGCTCAAGCCTGATGCAGCGATCAGCCTATTTCACGCCGCGCAATGTCACCTCCATCAGCCTGAGTTCAACATCCGTGAGCAACAGCCGCTATGGCACCTATCAATGCACGTGAAAGACCAAAACCCATGAACAGTTTTTTCCAGCGCTGCAAACATAAAATCATCCAGTTTCAGCAGGATCAGAAGGGCAATATGGCCATATTGGGCGGCGTGTCGCTGATCATGCTGGCCGGCGCGGCAACATTTGCTGTGGATACGGTGAATGCCTCAGCCAATAAAACCCGGCTGGACAAAGCCGCACAGGCTGCTGCCGTGGCCGCGGTCAATTATGCAAGTGCAAACGCCAGCAGTGATGCAAATTATGTGACCAATGCCACAAGCATCGCCACCAGCACATTCTCGGCCAATCTGAGCGGCAACGGAGTGGCCTCCATTCCGACACCGACAGTGACTGTATCCTCGACATCAGCCACTGTTGCCTATTCCACCAGCGTAGGCACAACCTTCGGCTCCATTGTGGGCATGAGCACAATTCCCATATCGGGCTCGGCCACCGCCGGCAAGGGGGCAACCACCGGCGCCTATATCAATTTTTACTTCCTGCAGGATATTTCAGACTCGATGAATATTCCTTATTCAAAGAATGGACAGGCGGCATTATACTATTCAGCTAAAGGCGGAAACTGTGTTCTTGCCTGCCATGGCACAGCAGGAGGACCGGGGGGGCCAGGAGGACCGGGAGGAGGTGGAGGCTCCACAACAGCCTATGCCTATGCAACCCAAACCCTGGGATTAACGTTGCGCACCCAAATCGCAGCATCAGCGATTGCCGCAGCTATAACGCAGGCAGCCACAAACGAAGGCTCTTCCCAATTTTATAAAGTCGGTGTCTGGGGCTTCCGGAGTGCAGACAACACCAGCACCAGCTCCAATATCATGAGAATAGACGGACAAGGCAGCAGCACAAGTTTAAGCTCAAACCTGTCAGCAATAAGCAGTGGGGTCGCAAACGGGGCCAATATTCCGCAATGGACAGGCCCTCCGGGCGGGAGCACACCGATTTATGAAACCTTGTCGGCCATGGCCACTATCATTCAGAACAATACAAGCGGAACCCCGGACGGAAGTGCAGCGCATCCGTTTAACTATCTTATTCTGGCCACCGACGGTGTGGTGGATGATCAGCAATCAAAAGGTATACAGCAAAATTCGACCGATTATACAAATGATGGGGGCGGTGAAAACCTCTCGTCCATTTCGTCAAGCTGGTGCTCAAGCCTCATTACAAGCAAGGGTATCAAAATGGCCACTCTGAATGTGAGCTATCCCACGCTCTATTATGGTGCGTCGAATGATCTTGCGCGGGCCAGCTATGCCGCGCCCGGCTCCAAAATTTATACTGACGTTCAGACAAATATGCTGGCCTGTGCGTCATCAAGTGCGCTTTATGCAACCGCAACGGCCCTCGCGAGCGCGACGGACCCAACCCAGGACCCGCTTTATACCGCAATGTCAACCATCATGGCCAATACAATCATTGATGCCAATGGCGGCTCCAAGACATCGCTTCTCTCAAGTCACTAGATGATATTTTTAGGTGGAAACACACTGTGAGCATCCCCTCTCCCCCCCCCGTCACCTTAAGGAGGCCGTAGGCCGTCTCGAAGGATGAGGGGACGGGAGCCGTTTCGGTTAGAGTCTGTTGCCTTTAGATGGAAACGGCTCCCTCTCCCCGCCGGCGGGGAGAGGGTGGGGTGAGGG
>DAIMHB010000327.1:0-3081 GCA_036723545.1 Beijerinckiaceae bacterium | reverse complement strand
CGGCTTGAGCCAGATCACGCTGCAATTTGAGCTGGACCGCGATATTGATGCGGCGGCGCAGGATGTGCAGTCCGCCATCAATGCGGCAGGCTCGACCCTGCCCAAGAATCTGCCCTATCCGCCCACCTATTCCAAAGTGAACACGGCCGACGCGCCGGTGCTTATTCTCGCGCTGTCCTCCGGCACGGTGTCCTTGCGCACCTTGAGTGATCTGGCCGATACGCTGATCGGCCCGCGCCTGAGCGAGGTCAGCGGTGTGGGTCATGTCACCATTGAGGGCAATATCCGTCCGGCTGTGCGTATTGATGTCGATCTGTCGCGGCTGGCCTCATATCAGATCGGCCTCGAAGACCTGCGCGCGGTGATCGGCAATGCCAATGTGGCAGGGTCCAAAGGCGCGATTGACGGAGCCGTGCAGTCCTACACCATCGGGGCCAATGACCAGATCGGCGCGGCCGATGCCTATCGCTCTGTTGTTGTGGCTGTGCGCAATGGCGCCAGCGTGCTGATGAGCGATGTCGCAACCGTAACCGACGGGCTGGAAAACACCCGTACGGGGGGCTGGTATCAGGGTGCGCCGGCCATTGTGGTGGATGTGCAGCGCCAGCCCGGGGCCAATATTGTCAAAACGGTTGAGGCTGTGCGCGCAGAACTGCCCCGCTTGCAACGTGCGCTGCCGACGGGGGCCCAGCTTAAGATTGTGCATGACCGCACGGACACTATCCGCGCCTCGATCAAGGATGTGCAGTTTACCCTCGTGCTGAGCGCGGTGCTGGTGGTGCTGGTGGTGTTGCTGTTTTTGCGCTCGCTGCGCGCCACCATCATTGCCGGTGTGGCTTTGCCCTTGTCGCTGATTGCCACATTTGCTGTCATGTATCTGGCGGGCTTCAGTCTGGACAATCTTTCGCTGATGGCGCTCACCATCGGAACCGGTTTTGTGGTGGATGACGCGATTGTGATGATCGAGAATGTCGTGCGCAATATTGAAAATGGCAAAACCCCCATGCAGGCGGCGCTGGACGGGGCCCGCGAAATCGGCTTCACCGTGATCTCGCTCACCGTGTCGCTGGTGGCCGTGTTTATTCCGCTGCTGTTTATGACCGGTCTGGTGGGCCGGATGTTTCGTGAATTTGCGCTTACCCTTACTATTGCGGTGGTTGTTTCGGCCCTCGTCTCTCTGACGCTGACGCCGATGATGTGCGCCCGCTTGCTGAAATCGGGGCATGAGAAAGAGCCGGTGTGGATGGCACACTGGGCCGAAAAGCCGATTGTCTGGATGAGCAAAGCCTATGCGGCCAGTCTGGACTGGGCGCTGGCGCGGCGCGGCCTCATGATGCTGATCATGTTGGCAACGCTGCTGGCCACCGGTCTGTCCTATCTCAACATTGCCAAGGGGTTTCTGCCGATGCAGGACACCGGCCTTATCAATCTGACACTGGAAGCCGCGCCCGATATTTCGTTCGAAAACATGGCCCGTGTGCAGGCCCGTGTTTCTGACATTTTGCGCAAAGAGCCGGTCATCGCGGGCCTGACAGCTGTTGTGGGCATCGGCACCACCAATTCCACCGCCAATGTCGTGCATATGGCCGCCAGCCTGACCGACCAGACCAAACGCACGCAAAGCGCCGCAGAGATCAGCCAGCGGTTGCAGGAGCTGGTGAACTCCATGCCCGGTGTGCGGCTTTACGCCCAGCCCGTGCAGGATTTGCAGATTTCAACCCATACATCGCGGGCGCAATATCAATATATTCTCACTGGCTCTGACGCTGCGCTGATTTCGCTCTGGGCGGACAGGCTGGTGGAGCGCCTGCGGGGGGACTCAAGGCTGCGCAATGTTGTCAATGAATATGCCGCCTCCGGTTTGCGGGCGCAGATCAGGGTGAACCGTGACAAGGCCGCGCGGTTCGGCATTTCCATGCAGATGATTGACGATACGCTCAATGATGCGTTCGGCCAGCGGCAGGTTTCCACCATTTATGCGCAGGCCAATCAATATCGGGTGATTTTGGGCGCGAATGAGGCCGATATGCGTGATGCCTCGGCTTTGGGCAAAATCTATGTGTCCGGCACTGGGGATATTCAGGTGCCGCTCAGTGCCTTTTCCACGGTTGATCTGGTGACAGCTCCGCTGGTTGTGGCGCATGAGGAGCAGTTTCCGGCCGCCGCTTTGAGCTTTGACCTTGCACCCGGCCAGTCTCTTGGCGCGGCTGTGACGGCGGTGGCGCAGGCGGAGGCCGATATCGGCATGCCGGTCAATATCACGGGGGCATTCAGTGCCGATGCGGCTGAATTTCAGAAGGCGCTGGCCGGGCAGCCCTGGCTGATTCTGGCCGCGATCGTGGCCATCTATCTGGTTCTGGGCATTTTGTATGAAAATTTCTATCATCCCGTGACCATTCTCTCCACTCTGCCTTCTGCCGGTGTGGGCGCTCTGCTGGCCCTGCAGGCGCATGGCGATGACCTTTCGATTGTTGCATTGATCGGCATTTTGCTGCTGATGGGCATTGTCAAAAAAAATGCCATCATGATGATCGATTTTGCGCTGGAGGCCGAGCGCAGTGAGGGCCTGAGCGCTTATGATTCGATTGTCAAAGCCTGCCACCTGCGCTTCCGCCCGATTATGATGACCACACTGGCCGCGCTGTTTGGCGCTGTGCCGCTGGCCTTTGCCCATGGTGTGGGCAGTGAATTGCGGATGCCGCTGGGCATTTCCATTGTCGGCGGCCTCGTTCTGAGCCAGTTGCTGACGCTTTACACCACACCGGTGATCTATCTGGCGATTGAGCGTCTGCGCACGGGCCGCAGCCCTGAACCCGCCACGCGGGCCGTGACCGTGCAGCCATGAATATTTCGGCCCCGTTCATTTTGCGTCCTGTCGGCACCACACTGATGGCGATCGGGCTGTTTCTGGTTGGGGCTGTGGCCTATGGATTTTTGCCGGTGGCCAGCCTTCCGGCTGTGGATTTTCCCACCATCCGCATTTCCGCCACCCGCCCGGGGGCGGATCCGGCGACAATGGCCGCCAGTGTGGCCGCGCCGATTGAGCGCCGCCTGTCGGCGATTTCCGGTGTGACCGAACTC
>DAIMHB010000326.1:0-3104 GCA_036723545.1 Beijerinckiaceae bacterium | reverse complement strand
GCGGAACGCCGCTTTGGCTGCGCCGGCAAGGCCCATCCAATAGGCGCGCGCGGCCTCCAGTAGCACAAATGTCCCGACAATATTGGTCTGGATAAAATCCCCCGCACCGGTGATGGAGCGATCGACATGGCTTTCCGCCGCAAGATGCATCACCGCATCGGGCTTGAAGGCGGCAAAGGCCGCATCCATCGCGGCTCTGTCGCAAATATCCGCCTGCCGGAACTGGTAATGCGGATGCTCTGCCACCGCCTGCAATGAGGCCAGATTGCCCGCATAGGTGAGCTTGTCGATCACCAGCACCTCCTCGCCCATGGTTATGAGGTGCCGCACCAAGGCCGAACCGATAAACCCCGCACCGCCCGTGACCAATATCCGCATCAAAACCTCCAGAATTCCGATCTCATCACACCCGGAGCCTCACGGGGTCAGGGGCAAAAGCGGGCGCCCATCATAGGCGAAAGGACTGATAAAATCGCGCAACATCGGCAATTTTTCATCCCGCAACGATAAAAGCGGGGCAGCGCCCACAGGCAAAGGCCATTTTATACCCAGATCAGGGTCATTCCAGCGCAAGCCGCTGTCCTGTGCCGGTGCATAAAAATCCGATACTTTATATGTGATTTCAGTGTCGGGTTCCAGAGTGATGAACCCGTGGGCAAATCCGGTGGGAATAAACAGTTGCAAACCGTTCTCAGCGGAAAGCTCAGCCCCTACCCATTGGCCAAAGGTGGGCGAGCCGTGACGAATATCCACCGCCACATCATAAATCCGCCCGCGGATGCAGCGCACCAGCTTGTCCTGGGCGCGCGGCGGCAGCTGAAAATGCAGGCCACGCACAGTACCCGCCAAGCGCGACAAAGACTGGTTGTCCTGCACGAAACGCGACATTATGCCGAGGTCATGAAAACGTGCTTCATTGTAGACTTCAGAAAACCAGCCGCGATCATCGCCAAAACGGCGCGTTTCAAGCAAAACAACCGGATTATTATATTTCAGCATTGCAGACCTGATGAAATGATAAGGAATTGCGGATCAGAAAAACATTAGACCAAATGTCAATAGCCGGAAAATATATGTATTAAAACGACAAATTGAGTGCAAAAATAATTATCTGCAATACTTCACCCCGCGCCTGCGAAGTTGCGCGCACAACAGGCTGACACCAGCCTGACTGTTTATAAACCAGCAATGACCATTCAACTGAGTCAGTATTTATGCTCATCCGGCATTCCGGACATGGGTGGACTGTTTTTGTCTTGATAAAACGTGTGATGTCCGTGTCAGCTTAACGTATTTTCAAGAGTCAACGGACTACACTTTATAAGTGCATTATATTTATATTCAATCATAAGATGCTTTTACCTGTTCAGTCCCGCCCGTCACACAGCAAAACCGGACAGGCTGCACAGTTTCAACGGCGACCATGCGCGTGAATAGAATATGACTGCAACCAACTGGTTTGCCTGATGAGTGCCCGCAATGTCCATAAGCCGCATGAAAAAACAAAGGTATAGAGACAGACCGGCGACGCCCGAGGTTCTTTATGAACGCGCCAACCGGTTCAAGCTGCAAGGGCGCATTCAGGACGCGGTCAGCCATTATGATGCCGCACTTCGCCTTCGTCCTGATTTTCCGGAGGCGCTCTGTTCCAGTGCCATTCTCTTGCAGGAAAGTGGATTTTACGATGCGGCGCTGCGCTTTTACGCTCAGGCCCTGCATGTCAGGCCAGACTTTCCGGAAGCGCTGTTCAATCGCGGCAATGTTCTGCAAAATCTCAACCGCTATGAGGAGGCGCTTCAGAGTTATGATCTGGCCATTGCATCGCGGCCGGATCAGGCTGCATTTTACATCAATCGTGGTGCCGCTTTTTATGAGCTGGGCCGGCTGGATGAAGCCATTGCCTCTTATCAAATGGCGCTGCGGTTTGACGGCAGCCAGCCTGAATGTGCGCTCAATCTTGGCAATGCCCTGATGAAAGCGGGCCTTCTGGAGCCTGCGCTCGACGCTTATAACCAAGCCCTGAAGCTGCGTCCGGCCTATGGCCGCGCCCTGTGCGGCAAAGCCATCGTATTGAAAGAGTTGGGCCGTTTCACCGAGGCTATGGATTATTTCGATCAGGCGCTGAAACTGGAGCCGGAGTCCAATGAGGTGATCAGCAATCGGGGATGTTTATATCTCTTGCACGGCGATTTTGAAAAGGGGTGGGAAGGCTATGAACGCCGCTGGGTGCTCGGCGACCGGTCAGCGGCACAGCTCAGGTTTGCTTTGCCGGTCTGGAAGGGTGAAAATCCCGAAAACAGCCATATTCTGGTGATCAATGACCATGCTTTGGGTGACATCATTCAGTTTTCACGGTTTTTAAGCGAAATTATCCGCGCGGGCGCCACCGTCACTTTTCTCTGCCCCTTGAAAATGCACAGATTGCTGGCCAGTGTTCATCCCCATCTTCTCCTGACAGACACTGTTGAAGATCAGCAGCACTTTGATTATCAGATCATGCTGGGCAGCCTGCCCCATGCCCTCAAAATCCGACAAGAGACCATTCCGGCGCCCAAGGCCTATATGCAGGCAGAGCCCGATCTCGTCACCTTCTGGCGGAATAAAATCGGCACACAAGGGTTTAAAATCGGCATAAACTGGCAAGGCAATGCGGATATCAAGGTTGATCCGCAGCGCTCCTTCCGGCTGGACATGCTCGCGCCGCTGGCTCAGATTTCTGGCGTCAGGCTGATCAGCCTGCAAAAAGGCGCAGGAACAGAGCAACTGACCGCCCTTGCAAACACCGTTCAGGTGGAAACGCTGGAGAATTTCGACAATGGGCCGAACGCTTTTGTCGATACCGCCGCCATCATCAAAAACATGGATCTGGTCATCACCTGCGATACATCTGTCGCCCATCTTGCCGGCGCATTGGGCAGCAGGGTGTGGGTGGCGCTGAAACATGTTCCGGAATGGCGCTGGCAGATGCACCGCTCGGACTCCCCCTGGTATCCGTCCATGGAACTGTTCCGCCAGGCCGACCGCAACGACTGGGCAAGCGTTTTCAAGGCCATGGCCCTTCGGCTTCGGGCCGAAACACAGCCCGCCGGCGCAGAGCCGTTATT
>DAIMHB010000325.1:0-3116 GCA_036723545.1 Beijerinckiaceae bacterium | reverse complement strand
CAGGATGTGCCGGTTCAGGCCATAGAGGCGGCACGCTGCCTGCATGTATCGGGTATTTCACAGGCTATTTCGCACCGCGCGGCAGATGCCGTGTTTTGCGCCATGGACGCCGCCAGGGCTGCGGGACAATGGGTGTCCTATGACACCAATCTGCGCCTCAAACTCTGGCCGCTGAGCCGTGCCCGCGCCATTATTCATGAGGCGATGAAAAGCGCCACCATCGCCTTGCCGGGGCTGGATGACGCCGAGCAGCTTACCGGCCTGAGCGATCCGGATAAAATTGCTGATTTTTATCTGCATTTGGGCGCAAAAATTGTCGCGCTGACGCTGGGCAAGGCCGGCGCGCTGATTGCCACGCCCGACCAGCGCCAGCGGGTGCCGTCGATAGCGGTGAAAGCTGTGGATGCCACCGGCGCAGGCGACACGTTTGACGGCGCCTTTCTGGCCGAATATTTGCGCTGCAATGATCCATTTCAAGCAGGGCGCTATGCCAATGTGGCCGCCGCGCTCTCAACACAGGGCTATGGGGCCATTGCACCCATCCCGACGCGCGCGGAAGTAGAAGCCCGGCTCAATAGGGGATAGGCCTGCCATCCGCCTGAACCTGCACCGCCGCACCGACCGACCAGTTGGCATTGATCTGAAATCGAAGCCTGCGCCCACCACAGGCGCGGCTTTCAGCCCGCCACTGCCGGCAAACAGACTGTTCAGCGAATCCCCTGCCGAAGCCGACAGGCCGGAGGTGGCTTTGGTTAAAACCGTGCCAACCGTCACATAGGGTTTAAGCTGCCCCATATCATAGCCCAGCTTGATCTGACTGCTGGCAAAATCCACATTTTTATAAGGACTGCCCACCAGCGTATAGGGCACATATCCCGCTGCGGCACTGACACCGATTGTCCAGTGACTGTCCAATGCGCGGTCATAGGCGACAAAACCGTCGGCACCGGCACGGGCCTTCTGACTTTTAGAAAATTGCGTGATAAATTCAGAGCCAAAGGAAAAACCCGTCCAAGGGGAAGGCGCATCAGCGCTGCCTTGGGCAAAAACCGGCACGGGAGCCTGCTCAGCATAAGCCGTGGATGCGGTGAGGCCGAAGGTTAAAACACTGGCAAAAATAATATGTGGTTTCATGAGCAAAACTTCATGCCGCATAAACGGCGATAAAATGACATTACGAATCAATTTTCAGCGCGGCGATAAAGGCCTCCTGCGGAATTTCAACCTTGCCAAACTGCCGCATTTTCTTCTTGCCGGCCTTTTGCTTGTCCAGCAGCTTGCGCTTGCGGGTGGCGTCGCCGCCATAACACTTAGCTGTCACGTCTTTGCGCAGGGCGCGGATGGTTTCACGCGCGATAATCTTGCCGCCAATCGCCGCCTGCACCGGAATCTGGAACATATGCGGCGGAATCAGCTCTTTTAATTTTTCCACCATCGCCCGACCGCGCAAATCCGCACGGTCGCGGTGCACCAGCATGGAGAGCGCATCCACCGGCTCGGCATTGACCAGAATCGACATTTTGACGAGGTCGCCCACGCGGTAATCGGTGAGATTATAGTCAAAACTGGCATAGCCTTTGGAAATGCTCTTCAGGCGGTCATAAAAGTCGAACACCACCTCGTTGAGCGGCAGTTCATAGGTCACCATGGCGCGCTTGCCGACATAGTTGAGGTCAATCTGCACACCGCGCCGCTCCTGACACAGCTTCAACACACCGCCTAAGTAGTCGTCGGGGGTGAGAATGGTGGCCTTGATCCAGGGCTCTGAGATGGTTTCAATCGCCATAATATCCGGCATATCCACCGGATTATGCAGGTCAATATGGCTGCCATCACGCAAAGCCAGTTCATAAATCACCGAGGGTGCGGTGGCAATCAGGTCAAGATTGAACTCGCGCTCCAGCCGCTCCTGAATGATTTCAAGATGCAAAAGTCCCAGAAATCCGCAGCGGAAACCAAAGCCCAGCGCCGCCGAGCTTTCCATTTCATAGGAAAAGCTGGCGTCATTGAGGCGCAATTTGCCCATGGCGGCGCGCAAATCCTCAAAATCAGCAGCATCCACCGGAAACAACCCGCAGAACACCACCGGCTGCGCGGGTTTAAAACCGGCCATCATCTCCAAACAGGGCTTGCGCTCATCGGTGATGGTGTCGCCCACGCGCGTATCGGCCACCTGCTTGATCTGCGCGGTGATAAAGCCGATCTCGCCGGGGCCAAGCTGCTCGCGGTCGTTCATTTTGGGGGTGAAAACACCAATTTTTTCAATCGTATAATGGGCGTCTGTGCCCATCATTTTGATTTTCTGGTGGCGCTTCATCACGCCGTCGATAATGCGCACCAGCACCACAACACCAAGGTAAGCGTCATACCAGCTATCGACCAACAGGGCTTTGAGCGGCGCGTCCTCGTCGCCCTGCGGCGGCGGCAAGCGCTTGACGATGGCCTCCAGCACGAGGTCAATGCCTATGCCGGTTTTGGCGGAAATGGGCACAGCGTCGGAGGCATCCAGCCCGATCACATCCTCGATCTGCTGTTTGATTCGCTCCGGCTCGGCGGCGGGCAGGTCGATTTTGTTGAGCACGGGCACAATCTCGTGACCCGCGTCCAGCGCATGATAAACATTGGCCAATGTCTGCGCTTCGACACCCTGCGAGGCGTCCACCACCAGCAGCGAGCCTTCACAGGCCGCCAGCGAGCGCGACACCTCATAGGCAAAGTCAACGTGGCCGGGCGTATCCATCAGGTTGAGAATATAGGTCTTGCCGTCCAGCGCCTTATATTCGAGGCGGACGGTCTGGGCTTTGATGGTTATGCCGCGCTCTTTTTCAATATCCATGGAATCGAGCATCTGCTCGCCCATGTCACGCAGGGCCACTGTGCCGGTTTGCTGAATCAGCCGGTCGGCGAGGGTGGATTTGCCGTGGTCGATATGGGCAACAATGGAGAAATTGCGGATAGTGTCAAAGCTATGTTTTGTCATAACAGCCACATAGCAGGGGCAGGGCCGTTTGTTAAGGACGAATTGTGTAAGGGGGAGAGAGAAATGCGCATAACGGGGGCGGCCAGCGCCCCCGTTGCTCTGAGGTTAGCCCGCAAATGTATAGGCGGTTTTCACG
>DAIMHB010000324.1:0-3123 GCA_036723545.1 Beijerinckiaceae bacterium | reverse complement strand
ACATTATTCGCGGCATGAATGCCGAAAAATGGGACAGTCCCAACCTGTCCTATCCCGCGCATTTTTTGCCAAAGCTGGCCTTGCTTTCCTTTCCGGATTCCGAGGTTCCGATGGATCTCGACATGCTCTGGAAGGTCAGCCCGCCGCTGGCCGCCAGTCTGGCCATGATCTGGCTGTCACCGCGGTTTCTGGGCACCAAAGCCGCGCATGACAAGCGTGAATATGTGCTGGGCTGGCTACCCGACAAGCTGCCCGAACTGGATTTTGACACGCTGCCAATGGGCATTATTCAGGATGTGGTGATGCACTCCAGCTATGCCGCCCGCCCTGACCGCCACAACATCAAAAAAGGCGTCAATGCGGTGATCCGTAAGAAGCTGGAAGCGCAGGGCTGGGAGGATATTCTTGTGCCTGTGCCGTCACAGGATTTTAAGGCCAAGCCAGTGATGCTGGTGGTGCTGGAATGGTTCAGCGCCGCACATTCCATTTACCGCACCCACTCGACAACGCTGCGTGCGGCACGCGCGCAATTCTGGCTGGTTGGCATGGGCTACGAGGGGCAGGTGGACGCTGCCGGGCGCGCCGTATTTGATGAATTCATTCCGATCAAGCAAGGGCCGATCTTTGAACAACTGGCCCAAATCAAAGATGTGGCCATCAACCGCTCGGTTGATGCGCTCTATATGCCCAGCGTTGGCATGTTTCCGCTCACCATCTTCATGAGCGCGATACGGATTGCGCCGCTCCAGATGATTGCGCTCGGCCATCCGGCCACCACCATGTCCCCCGCCATTGATTATGTGGTGGTTGAAGATGATTATGTTGGCGATGAGGCCTGCTTTTCTGAAACGCTGCTGCGCCTGCCCAAAGACGCCCTGCCCTATGTTCCGTCTGCCGCATCACCGAAAGATCTGATCCCCAATTTAAGGCGCAATCCGGACACAGTTAAAATTGCGGTCTGCGCCACATCCATGAAGCTCAATCCGGCCTTTTTGAATGCCTGTGTTGCCATTGCGGAGCGGGCGCGCACAAAGGTGGAGTTTCACTTTATGGTGGGTCAGGCGACCGCCCTCGTTTATCCGCAGATCAAGGCGTTTATTTCGTCCTATCTGGGCGAGCGCGCCATTGTTTTTGCCGGCAAGCCCTATGCCGAATATATGCGCAACGTCAATGACTGCGACATGTTCATCAACCCCTTCCCCTTTGGCAATACCAATGGCATTGTCGATGTGGTGACATTGGGTATGGTCGGCATATGTCTCACCGGACGCGAGGTGTTTGAACATATTGACCAGGGCCTGTTCGAGCGCCTGCGCCTGCCAGACTGGATGATCGCCGCCACCGTTGCCGATTATGTCGCCGCCGCCATCCGCCTCATCGATGACCATGCCGAGCGCCTGCACCTGCGTCGCGACATCATCAGCCGCAATGGACTCAACACCCTCTTTACCGGCAGACCCGAGATTTTCGGGCAGGAAATAGCCAAACGCCTGGAAATGAAAACAGGCCACAAGCACCTGCTTTCAACCCCCATGCTCAGGGAATGAAATTGAATTGGTTCTGGGTTGCGGTGCTGTTGAAGGTGGCCATGGTGATATTGGTAAATACTAGGACGTGTTGACAAACTGGATTCCCAAATCATTTAAATTCTGATTCAAAGTAGCTTTTACGGAGGTGACTTTGGCTCGATTGTTGATGGATGACCCTGAACGGGCTTTCTTTGAACCTTTTTTGATTGCAATTCGTGGTCGTGGTGGTCGACCGGCATCGGATCACCGCCGCATTCTGGATGCTGTTTTTTGGATCGCTAGAACAGGTTCACCGTGGCGGGACTTACCGGAAGAATTCGGCAAATGGTCCAGTGTTTACAGGCAGTTCAGGCGATGGACGCTCTCTGGTCTATGAGAGATGATCCTGGATGCACTGAATGAAAGTGGCATCATGCCGGATCAGGTTCAAATGATCGACAGCACAGTCATCCGGGCGCACCATCTTGCAGCTGGCGTAAAAGGGGGACTCAGAAAGAAGGTTTTGGCCGTTCAAAAGGTGGCTTTACGACCAAGATCCGCCTCATTGCCAACGCCCACGGATTACCTGTCCGAGTAGAAATAACTGGGGGTGAAGTTTCTGATTTCAAAGGCTTTGATAAATTGGTGGATGATGATCTACCGCACGCAAAGGTCTTTTTGGCTGATCGCGGATATGACAGCGACCACATTCGCAAAATCATCACCAATCGAGGTGGGACACCTGTCATACCCGGAAAGGCCAATCGAAAGGTCCCTATCAAAGTTGATTCAATCACTTACGCATTAAGGAACAGGGTTGAACGGTGCTTCAACAAACTCAAATGCTTTCGTCGCATTGCTACACGTTTTGACAAAACAGCAGCCAGTTACCTTGGGCTCGTCCAAATCGCTGCAGTTCGATTGTGGGTCAGGAGTTTGTCAACATGACCTAAGAAGACATCATGTGTAACATTGTTGAATGACAGGGTTGTGGTGCCGAGGCCACCATTGAATGTCTCGTTGCCCACACCGGCAATGAATGTATTATTGCCCGAACCACCGATCACCTTCGTAACTCTTGAATGACGTTCGCACCGATGTGTGAACACCTTTCAATAATGAATATGATGGATTTATATGGATATAATTTTATTCAAACTGCTTACCGGACGCTTACCAGGGGTTGTTACGAACAGGGCTGCACGCAGGCATTTAGCGTCAGGCTTTGAGTTAACGCGTTGTTATATTGTGCTTTATATTTCATGATTTTGGTTGCGGGGGCAGGATTTGAACCTGCGGCCTTCAGGTTATGAGCCTGACGAGCTACCGGGCTGCTCCACCCCGCGATAAGAACCACACTTTGCAGTAGCTCGTCAGGGTCTCCTGATGAGGTGAAAGTAAAAAAAGATGAAGTCTTTTTTTACTTGAACGGGCCGCGTTTCCCCGCGATAAGTTTTATCGGGCTTTGAAGACCCGGGAGCGAGGAAGGCTTGCCTGACGAGGCAAGGCCGGTAAAAAATCGATCCTGTGGATCGATTTTCGGCCGTGCGGGCCGCATTTCCCCGCGATAAGAACCACAGATTTGATTTGCTCATCGGGGTGATCTGAAGATGTG
>DAIMHB010000323.1:0-3139 GCA_036723545.1 Beijerinckiaceae bacterium | reverse complement strand
GTGCTGACCGCGTGCTGACCGTTGACCTGCACGCCGGGCAAATTCAGGGCTTTTTCGATATTCCCACCGACAATCTTTATGGTGCGCCGGTGATGGTGCGCGACATCAAGGAGCGGATGGATCTGCGCAATGTGATGGTGGTTTCGCCGGATGTGGGCGGTGTGGTGCGCGCGCGGGCGATGGCCAAGCGGATTGATGCGCCTCTGGCGATTGTCGATAAGCGCCGCGAGCGGGCGGGCGAATCGGAAGTGATGAACATCATCGGTGATGTGGCGGGTAAGAGCTGCATTCTGGTCGATGATATTATTGATTCGGGCGGCACCCTCTGCAATGCGGCTGAGGCGCTGCTCGCCAAGGGTGCGCGCGAGGTCTATGCCTATATCACTCATGGTGTGCTCTCGGGCGGGGCCGTGGCGCGTGTGGCCGCGTCCAAGCTGAAAGAGCTGGTGCTGACCGACACAATCCTGCCCACCGAAGCCGTGCGGGTTGCCAAAAACATCCGTGTGATTTCGATCGCACCGCTGATCGGCGAGGCGATTCAGCGCACCGCCCGCGAGGAAAGCGTGTCCAGCCTGTTTGATTGAGCCTTCCGGCATTATTTGAAAGTCCGCTCGTGCATCCTGTGCGTAATTCCCTTACAAGAATGCGATTCACAGGATTGAGCACCGATGACCGAACAGACTGAAACTTCCGACCCCCGCGCCGTCCTGCGCCAGACCGGCCCTTTGCCGAGCGGTCATCCCGCCGTGAACATGGGCAAAATCGGCGTGCTGCTGATGAATCTGGGCACGCCGGATGCCACAGATTATTGGTCGATGCGGCGCTATTTGAAAGAATTCCTCTCCGACCGCCGCGTCATTGAAACCAGCCGCTGGCTCTGGTGGCCGATTCTGAACCTCATCATTCTGACCGTGCGCCCTGGCCGCAAGGGCAAGGATTATGATTCGATCTGGAACAAAGAGCGCAACGAGAGCCCGCTGAAAACCACCACCCGCGCCCAGGCCGAAAAACTGACAGACTGGATCAAGGCTGGCGGCCTTGGCGCCAATGGCGACAAGGTTGTGGTGGATTGGGCCATGCGCTATGGCAATCCTTCGGTCAAAAGTCGGCTTCTCGCCTTGCAGGCCGAGGGCTGCGACCGGATTTTGCTGGTGCCGCTTTATCCGCAATATGCCGCAGCCACCAGCGCCACCGCCTGTGACAAGGCCTTTGAGGCCCTGATGGAGATGCGCTGGCAGCCGACCATCCGCGTCTCGCCCCCTTATTATGACGAGCCGGTCTATATCGAGGCGCTGGCCAACAGTCTGCGCGAAGGGCTGGCCAAGCTGGACTTCGAGCCGGAGGTGATTCTCGCCAGTTTCCACGGCGTGCCGCAGGAGTATCTCGACAAGGGCGACCCCTATCACTGCACCAGCGCCAAAACCGCGCGCCTGCTGCGCGAGAAAATGGGCTATTCAAAAGATAAATTCCGCCTCACCTTCCAGTCCCGTTTCGGGCCGGCCGAATGGCTCAAGCCCTATACCGACAAAACCGTGATTGAACTGGCGAAATCCGGTGTCAAGAGCATGGCCATCATCACACCCGGCTTCTCAGCAGATTGTCTGGAAACCATTGAGGAAATCGGCGTCGAAAATGCCGAATATTTCCTGCACAATGGCGGCGAGAAATTTGCCCGTATCGACTGCCTGAACGACAGTGAGGACGGTATCCGTGTCATTGCCGATGTGGTGAAACGCGAATTGCAGGGCTGGATATAACCACTCTGCGCGCAGCCCCTTTTTTAAGGGGCTGTGTCACGGGCTCAATTCATCTCATCCGGCAGGTCCGGCAGCGGAAACACCGGTATACCCTCGTCCAGCAATTCGCTGACATCAGCGATACTGGCTTTTCCATAGATGGATTTCGGCTCAGCCTCGCCGAAATGCTGTTTGCGGGCTTCCTCGGCAAAGGCCGTGCCCACATCCTCAGCATTTTTGGTGACATGCTCATGCAAGGCGCGCATGTGCTGGCGCATCTGCTCATGCTGGTCAGCCAGAGCCAGTTGCAGGGCCGCGCCTTCACCCTGACTTTTGTCGATACGGGTGCGGGCCGCCACAAAGGGCGACATGATGGCTTTGCTGATCTGCGTTGAACCGCAATGCGGGCATTCCACAGCATTGCGGCGGCTCAGATGCTCAAACGCCTCACTGTCCTGAAACCAGCTGTCAAATTCATGGGCACGGTCACAGATCAGCGAAAATTTAATCATGCGGCAGCCAGAAGCGGGTCCAGTTTGCCCGCCGCCTCCAGTGCATAAAGATCATCACAGCCGCCGATATGCGCCCCGCCGATAAAAATCTGCGGCACCGTGGAGCGGCCATTGGCCTTCACCGCCATGGCGGCCTGCGCCTCGCGGTTGCCATCCACCGAAATCTCATGGAAAGAGGCCTTTTTCTTGCTCAGCAGCTCTTTGGCGGCAATGCAATAAGGACATGTGCTTTTGGTATAGATGATAATTTCCGGCATGGTGAACTCCCGTTTGACTGCAATATATGACTGTCACTGTCCGGTCACAACCCTTGCAAACACCAAAACATCAACAGACGTGGCGCCGCCGCGCAGCAAGGCCCGCGCCGCGGCATTTAAGGTGGCGCCCGAGGTGAGAACATCATCCACCAGCACCACGCGGCGGTCTTTGATCTCGAAGGCCGCTTCGGGCACAACCTTAAAGGCACCCTGCACATTGCTGGCGCGCTGCACCTTGCTCAGGCCCACCTGCGGCTGGGTGGCTTTCACACGGCTCAGGGCCGCGGGTGCCACCGGCACGCCGCATTGCGTTGAAATCGCCTGCGCCAAAATCATCGCCTGATTGAAGCGGCGCGCGCTCAACTTTGAGCTGTGCAAAGGCACCGGCACCAGAACATCCGCCCCGGCCAGAAGTTCTGCTCCAGCCCGCGCCATCCAGCGGCCCATAGGCCGCGCCAGTTCCATCTGGTCGCCATATTTGAGCCGGTGCACCAGATCACGCGCCGGGCCATCCTCGAAATGCGCGACTGCTCGCGCCCTGTTGTAAACGGGCGGATCGGCATAGGCCTGCGGCGAAACAATACCCGTGCCCAGATCCTGCGCGAAAGGTGTGCCCAGGCGCTCGCAATAGGGC
>DAIMHB010000322.1:0-3145 GCA_036723545.1 Beijerinckiaceae bacterium | reverse complement strand
CCCTGAATGAGGGGCTCCGGCTGCGGAAAATAAGCGCCCTCTTCGCCCACACCAAGACCAAGCTGCGCGATCTGCGCGGCGTAATCATGGTTGAATTTCTGGGCAATATCACGCGCCAGTTCCAGATGCTGTTTCTGGTCCTCGCCCACAGGCACATGGGTGGCGCGATAGGCCAGAATATCGGCGGCCATCAGCACCGGATAGGCATAAAGGCCGATCGAGGCCTTCTCGCGGTCCTTGCCGGCTTTTTCCTTGAACTGCGTCATGCGGTTGAGCCAGCCGATACGGGCGACGCAATTAAAAATCCAGGCCAGCTCGGCATGGGCGGACACCTGACTCTGGTTGAAAATAATATGTTTTTTCGGGTCAATGCCCGCGGCAATAAAGGCTGCTGTCACCTCGCGGATGGTGCGGGTCAGCTCGGCAGGGTCTTGCGGCACGGTGATGGCATGTAAATCCACCACGCAATACAAACATTCATGCGTATCCTGCAAGGCCACAAACCGGGTGATCGCGCCGAGATAATTGCCCAGATGCAAGTTACCTGTCGGCTGAACGCCGGAAAAAACCCTTGGCGAAAAACTCATCTCTCAAACCCCCAAATGCCCGCGTGTTTATGACAATAGCCATGCCCACACGCAAGTTATTTTAAACTCTTGCCTGCCAGATCCGCCCGTTCAGACAGCCCAAGCGCCAGCATGAAGCCAAAAACACCAATGCGCCGCCGCCAACCAAACCAGCCAGCGCCAATATTTTAACCGCTGAACTCTGATCCGCCTGCAAAAAAGGGGCAAGGCCAAACCCCAAACCCCAAACCACGCCGCCCATAACCAAAGCGCTCAGAGCGAGAGAGAGCAAATGTGAAGCTGTATCTCTGCCTAGCTCCAGACGGCCGGAGCGCCACAGCATAGCCGCCAGCGCCAGAGCATTGAACCAGCCTGCCAGTGCCGCCGCCAGTGCAATAGCTGATTGCGACAGGCTGGCAAACATCAGATAGGCACAAACCACATCCAGCACAGCGCCCAGAATGGCAATAAGGGTGGGTGTCCGCACCTGATGCGCGGCAAAAAATGCCGGTTGCAAGGCCTTGGCCATCACAAAGGCGGGCAGTCCCAGCGCATAGAATTTCAGGGCACCGGCGGTGGCCAATGTCGAGTCAGCCCCGAAGGCACCCCGCTCAAACAGCACGCTCACAATGGGATTGGCCGCGACATAAAGGCCAACAGCCGCCGGAAGGGTGAGAAACAGCGCAAATTCCAGCGCCCGCGCCTGTGCCAGCACGGCGCCCCGCGCATCCCCCTGCGCGATCAGACGGGCAATCTGCGACAATAAGGTCTGGCCCAGCGCCATGCTGACAATGCCCAGCGGCAACTGATAGATCCGGTCGGCATAATAAAGCTGCGCCACCACACCCGGACGGACTGACCCTATAAAACTGCCAACAAAAGCATTGATCTGGGTGATGCCGCCCGCAAACATGCCCGGCAATATGAACAGGCCAAGCCGTCTTATCTCCGGCGACAGGCGTGGGCCCTGCCAGCCAAAACCCAGGCCCGCACGGCGCAGATAAAACCAGCCACTCATCAGCTGAAAAACCCCCGCAAGCGACACACCGGCACATAAAAGCACCGCCATTTGCAGCGAACCGACAAAGCCTTGCGATAGAGCCAGACCCAGCATCGCAATCATCACCAGATTGAGCAGAACAGGCGCAAAAGCGGTCATAAAAAACCGCTCGGCACCATTCAGCAGCGCAGCATAAACGGCGGACAGCAGCGAAAACCCCAGAAAGGGAAAGGTCAGCCGACTCAGCAGAATGGTCCGTGACGCCTGATCCGGCTCGGCAAAAAATCCCGGTGCCATCAGGTGAACCAGCGCGGGCATAAAAATTTCTGCCAAAGTCACCGAGGCCAGAACCATCAGCGCCAGAACCGAAAACACCTGTCCGGCAAAGGCCTGCGCCGCCCCCGCTCCGCCTTCTGTGCGCAGTTTAAGATAGATGGGCAGAAATGCCGTGTTCATGGCACCTTCCGCCAGCAAACGGCGGAACAGATTGGGAAGGCGGAAGGCCACCACAAAGGCATCCGCCACCGGCCCGGCCCCCAGAGTTGCCGCAATCAATATATCACGCAAAAAGCCCAGCACCCGCGAAAGCGCCGCGCCACTGCCGACAAACAGAAAATTGCGCGCCAGAGACATCAGAGCCTTTTGCTGAGCAGAACCAGTGCCAGCTTACAGGATAAACCGGCTGAGATCCGCATTGCGGGACAGATCGCCGACATATTTTTCAACAAAATTGCCGTCAATGACAATGGTTTCGCCATTGCGGTCCGGCGCGGTGAAGCTCACCTCGTCCAGCACCCGCTCCATCACGGTCTGGAGTCGCCGCGCGCCGATATTTTCCACCGAATCATTGACCTGCACCGCCACTTTGGCCAAGGCATCAATGGCGCTGGCCTCAAACTGGAGGCTCACGCCCTCGGTGTGCAGCAAAGCCACATATTGCTTGACCAGACTGGCCTCGGTATCGGTGAGAATACGGCGGAAATCCTCTTCACTGAGCGACGACAATTCAACACGAATCGGCAAACGGCCCTGCAATTCGGGCAGGAGATCAGAGGGCTTGGCCACATGAAACGCGCCCGATGCAATGAATAAAATATGATCGGTTTTCACCGCACCATGCTTTGTCGACACGGTTGTGCCCTCAATGAGCGGCAAAAGGTCGCGCTGCACCCCCTCGCGCGAGACATCGCCGCCGCCACGCCCTTCGCGCGCGCAGATTTTGTCAATCTCATCAAGAAAAACAATGCCGTTATTCTCAACTTCGCGGATGGCTTCGGCGGTGGTGGCATCCGAATCAATCAGCTTTTCTGATTCTTCGGCAATCAGCGGCGCATAGGCATCGCGCACATTCAGGCGGCGGGTCTGCTTTTTACCGCCAAAGCCCTTGCCGAACATATCCGAGAGATTGATGGCGCCAATGGAGGCGCCCGGCATATTGGGCAGCTCAAACATCGGCACGCCGCCGCCGGTCTGGTTCAGCTCGATCTCGATTTCTTTGTCATCGAGATCACCGGCCCGCAGCTTTTTGCGGAAGGATTCGCGCGTGGCGGGGCTGGCCGCAGGGCCGACAAGCCCGTCC
>DAIMHB010000321.1:0-3153 GCA_036723545.1 Beijerinckiaceae bacterium | reverse complement strand
CGTATCATGATTGATCCTGAGAATATTTAGGTTAAAATTTTCGGACTTGGTGCGGCGATTGTCAATATGCGTCACCGATGCATGATTTTGCGCCGCAGTTGCCGCCAGCCTCCGCATGGCGCAGGGGAGATCTTGGCAGGGCAATATGGATATTCCGCCCGGCACACCGATTGCGACATTTAATTTCTATGGACAGGCTGGCACCAATGGCTATGGCCCGCCCGCAAAGCTAGGGGGTGTGAGCGGGGAAAGCCATACCGGCATTTACCTTGGCCAGGATGAAAACAGTGTTTCGATTTTGCACCAATTTTCGGGCGAGTATGGTGCGCCGGATGGAGAAAACTGATCGCGAATTGTGTTCACAGCTATTCTGAAAAGAGATTAGAGGAGGTGAGTAGCTTTGAACTAACCCCTGATATGAAAGAATGCGTTTTGACTGCGCCATGGATTGACCGAAGGGCAGTGATGAAACAAGGCGACCAACACCTTATCTGCACTTCAACACCGGACGTGCATGATAATTTCTGGCCAAAGCTGTGAGGCATGGGGGCGTTAAGGTTGTGCCATTTGCGCGCGCACCCAATCCATCTGGCCGTTCAGGCGGATGGCTTGAGTGAGCTTGCCGCAGTGGTGAGGCGGGATGCCCTCCGACCATGCGATGACTCCCACCAGTGCACCTTTGTAAAATACCGGGCCGCCGGAGTCGCCTGTGCAGGCACCAAGGCCGCTTGGGGTGTCCAGCCAGAATAAAACATCGGATTTTGGTGCCCGTAATAGGACATCGCCTTGCAAAAGAGTGCCGGAGCTTGCGCCTTCATTTTCCTGTGTTACGCCAAAACCCGCCAGAGTGAGCGTATCACCCAATTCAATAGGCTGCGGCTGGGTTAAATTTGCGGGTTGAAAGCGCTCTGGCAGCGTATTTTTGACTGTGACAATCGCCAGATCAATCGATTTTTCGCGGGTTTTGGGCGCTGCGGCGTGAAAATCAGGATGAATAGCAACGCTTTTCACCTCCAGCAGCACGGGCGCGTTCTGCGCATCCCGATCATATATCCGCATTGACTCTGGCGCGCCAACGCAATGCGCGGCAGTGAGAATTTTGGTTCGGCTGAGCACAGTGCCGCTGCAAAAACCGGCACCTGAAGGGGTGCGGGTGAGCACCATGAGCACCTGTGTCGCCAATTCTGGCGCGGGCGTGGCCGGACCAACCATTGCCAGCGCCTGTGTGGTGAGGCCCAAGGCCAGAGCCAGACATGAACCTACTTTCCGCATCACTATCTCTGAGGTGTTTTATGACTCCCATCTGTATCACTGCGCCTGCGTTAGAGCCACTGTCGCTTGCCGAGGCCAAGGACTGGCTTAAAGTGGACAGCACAGCCGACGACACGCTGATTTTGGCGCTGATTATGGCGGCACGCATCCATATCGAACAGGCAACCCGCCTGTTGTTGCTGACTCAAAGCTGGAAACTCGTGGTAGATCAATGGCCATGCCAGCGCCAATGGCGCGGACGCATTGTGGATTTGCCCTTGTCGCCGGTGCAGAGCCTTGCCTCCATCACGCTTTATGATGACTATGATGTGCCCACCATCATCAATCCGGCGACATACCGGCTGGATAAATCTCAGGCCAATCCGAGGCTGATCTTCTCATCGGTGCCGCCTGCGCCGCAGCGTGTTGCACAGGGAATTGAGATAGTGCTGGTCAATGGCTTTGGTGATACGGCGGCGAGCGTGCCAGAGCCCTTGCGCCAAGCGATACGTCTGTTGCTGGCGCATTTTTATCTCAATCGCGGTGACGTGACAGCGCCTGTGCCGGTGAGTGTTCAGGCGCTGATTGCCCCTTTCCGGCGGCTGAAGGTGCGCGCATGAAACAGATAATGCTTGGCGATATGCGCCATTATCTGACTGTGCAGGCGCCGCAGGATACGGATGACGGCATAGGCGGTGTAACGCGGGTTTATGTGGCTTTTGCCAATGTCTGGGCGGCGATCGAGCCCCTATCGGGCACAAAAATCTGGCAATCGCAGCAAAACGGGCAGGAAATTTCGCACCGCATCACCATTGCCTACCGCACAGACATCAGCGGTGACATGCAGCTCGTGCTGGGAGCCCGCATTTTTGAAATTCGCGCGGCCTTTGATCCCGATGAAACGGGCCGTTTTCTTAATCTGGACTGTTGGGAGTTTAAACCATGATCGGACCTATTATTGCGCTGCGGGCGGCGATTGTGGCCTGCCTTCGGGCGGATGCCACACTAACGAGCCTGCTGGGCGGCCCGCAGATTTATGAGGATGTGCCGCGAACAGCTGTGTCACCCTTTGTGACCTTCGGCGATATTTCGGCCAAGGATTGGTCCACTTCGACCGAGACGGGCGTTGAGCAGGTGCTCACCCTCAACATCTGGTCCAAGCAGACATTCATGCGCAGCACGCTGAATGTGGCGGATAGAATTAATGCCCTCTTACAAGACGCACATCTGACGCTGACAGGGCACAATCTGATCACGCTGCATCTGACCAATATTGACTCAAAATATGAGGACTCAGGCCGCTGGCTGCGCACCTCTCTGCGCTTTCGCGCTGTGACCGAACCCACATCATAGGAGATTGAAATGACTGCACAGCGTGGCAAAGACATGCTTTTGAAGCTGGATGATGGCACCGGCAATTTTGTGACTGTGGCCGGAATTCGCACCCGCCGTCTGGCGCTGAACGCCCAGACCATTGACGCCACGGATGCCGATTCCATCGGGCAATGGCGCGAACTGCTTGCGGGCGGCGGCGTGCGCCGCTCCAGCCTGACAGGGGGCGGTCTGTTCAAGGATCAGATTTCTGATGCTTTGATTAGGCAGGCCTTTTTCAATGGAACGGTGGAAAACTGGCAGATTATCATCCCCGGTTTTGGCACGATTCAGGGGTTGTATCAGATTTCGGCGCTGGATTATCGCGGCGATTACAATGCCGAGCTGACCTTTGAAATTACGCTGGAATCGGCTGGCGCGCTGACCTTTACCGCATTGTGAGGTGACCTATGGCCAATGCAAGACGCGGTGAAATATGTGCGGAACTGAGCGGTGCGACCTATACGCTGTGCCTGACGCTTGGCGCGCTTGCCGAGCTCGAACAGGCGTTTCAAGCGGATGATCTAGTGG
>DAIMHB010000320.1:0-3157 GCA_036723545.1 Beijerinckiaceae bacterium | reverse complement strand
GTTTTATGCTGGCACGGTGCTCCGGCTCGGATGAAAAACGCACAGCATTGGTTGATCTGATGTTCAGCCAGCAAAAAAGCTGGGCCTTCGCGGATAAGCCGATTGAAGCCCTGCTCAGTTTAAGCAAGCAGGCCGGGTTCACGCAGGAGGCCTTCGAAGCCTGCCTGAAAAACCAGAGCCTCTATGAGGGCATCAACAAAATCAGGGATCGTGCATCCGAAAAATTTGGTGTGGATGCAACGCCAACCTTCTATATCAATGGCCAACGCCGGAGCGGGGAAATGTCGATTGATGAACTGGACAAAGCCATCACCCCTCTGCTCGCGCCATAAAACTGCGCATCTGGCGACACAATTAATGGCGGTGACGCCATGATCTTCTCACGCCTGAAACTGCACGGGTTCAAAAGTTTTGTCGATAATGGCGAATTTCTGATTGAACCCGGGCTCACCGGCATTGTCGGCCCCAATGGCTGCGGCAAGTCCAACCTTGTCGAGGCTCTGCGCTGGGTGATGGGCGAAAGCTCCTATAAAAATATGCGCGCCTCCGGCATGGATGACGTGATTTTTTCCGGCAGCGGCAACCGCCCGGCCCGCAACATTGCCGAAGTGACGCTGGTCATCGACAATACAGACCGCACGGCCCCCGCAGCCTTCAACCAGAGTGATATTTTAGAGGTCACACGGCGTATTGAACGTGAATCCGGCTCTGTCTATCGCATCAACGGGCGCGAGGTGCGCGCGCGCGACGTGCAGTTGCTGTTTGCGGATGCCTCCTCCGGTGCGCGCTCCCCCGCCATGGTGCGGCAGGGTCAGATCGGCGAGATTATTTCAGCCAGACCGCAGCAAAGACGCCGCATTCTGGAAGAAGCCGCCGGCGTATCCGGGCTCTATTCACGCCGGCATGAGGCTGAAATGCGCCTCAAAGGTGCGGAAGACAATCTTTTGCGGCTGGACGATGTTGTGCGGCAGTTGCAGCTTCAGGCCGATGCGCTCGCCATACAGGCGCAACAGGCGGCGCAATATCGTGCATTTTCAGCCGATATTCGTCGTATAGAGGCGCTTCTCCTGCTGCTGGCCTATAGAGACGCCGATGCGCAGGCGATCAAATTGCGGGCGCAGCTTAGGGAGGCCAAACGCGACATCGAGGAGCGGCAGGTGATGCAGGTGCGCGCCGCCCGCGATCAGGCGCTGGCCGCAGCCGATCTGCCACATCTGCGCGAGGCCGAAGTGCGGGCGGGGGCCGCCATGCAGCGGCTCGTTCTTGCGCGGCAGGACATTGAATCGCAGGAAAAACAGTCCATAGCCCGCAAAGAGGAACTCTCTCGCCAGATGGTTCAGATCGAACGGGACAAGGCCCGTGAGCAGGCGCTGGTCAGCGATGCCAGCGACATGCTGCGCGCCATAGAGGAACAGCGCCACACTCTGGAAAACACCCATATTCCGGATCAGGACGAGGCCCTCAGAGCCGAGGTCAGTGCCGCCCAGTCCCGCGTGACAGCAGCCGAGGAGGCTCTGGCTGAAATTCAGGGGGAGCTGGCGCGGCGGCAGGCCGAAATTTCAGTCGCAACCGCGGCCGTGAACGAACAGCAGCGCCGCATTGACAGTTTCACTGCCGAACTGGCCCGTCTTGAGCGGGAGGAGGCCGCCCTGCCCCGTCCCGACCATGAGCAGCAGGCGCGGCTGGTTGCTGAACTCAACCAGCGCCTCACCCAGCGCAACGCACTGGAAGAAACGCTCACGCAGGACAATGCAGCTATCGCCCGGCTCAGGCAGGAGGAACAGCAACAGCGCGGGCCGCTGACCAGAGCCGAACAGGACGCGCAGCGTCTGGAGACGGAATTGCGCACGTTGAGGAAAATGCTGAGCCCGCCTGCCCGCACGCAGGGCGCAATGGTTCTGGACGAAATTCAGGCCGAAAAAGGTTATGAAATTGCCTTGGGGGCCGCACTTGGCGATGATCTTGAGGCGTCGCTGGCGCTGGATGCCCCCGCCCATTGGGCCCGCACCGAGGCCGGAACAGCGCCAGCCCTGCCTGACGGCGTGGTGCCTCTGGCGCAATTTATTCAGGCCCCTGCGGCTTTGCAGCGGCGGCTGGCCCAAATCGGCATTGTTGCGCGTGAACAAGGCGCGGCTTTGCGCGGCAAACTCGCGCAGGGCCAAAGACTGGTCTCTGTGCAAGGGGATCTCTGGCGCTGGGACGGATATAGCGTGGCCGCCAACACGCCCTCGCCCGCCGCCCAGCGGCTGGTCGAGCGCAACCGGCTTGAAGATTTGCGGCGTGCGGCGGAAAGCGCACGCACCCACGCCAGCGCGCTGCACGCCACCTTTGCCACCTTGCAGGGCCAAATCCGGCAATCGGAGGCACAGGAGCTCAAAAACCGCAGCTTATTGCGCGACCTGACCCGCCAATATGAAAAGGCGCGAGACACTCTGGCCGATTTTGAGCGGGCTCAGGCCCAGACCGAGTCCCGCCGCAGCACCATCCTCGATGCTCAATCGCGGACACAGACCAGCCTTGACGAAGCCACCCTCAAAAAACAACAGGCGCAGGCGGCTTTGATGGAATTTTCAGCGCCGGAGGCACTGCAAGTCCGGTTTGAGGCCGCCAAACGCACCACGCAAGAGGCCCGGGAACAGCTGCTTGCGGCTCATGCTGCCCTCAACAGCTTCATTCAGGAGCGCGCGGCGAAAATCCGCCGCCTGAAAGACCTTGACCGGGATCAGGCCTCTTGGGCCGAGCGCCAGAAAGGTGCCGCTGATCAGGCCCGTGAATTTGAATTCCGGCTGATGGCCGCCAAAGCCGAACATGACAAACTTGCGCAGGCGCCGGATCATTTTGACACCATGCGCGCGGCCTTGCGCGATGAAACCATCAAGGCTGAACAGAGCCTCAAAGCCGCCAATGATCAGCGCGCCGCCGGTGAATCGCGCCTGAGCGCAGCAGATAAAGCGGCGCGGCTGGCGCAGGAGGCCATGTCAGCGGCGCGTGAGGAACTGGCGCGGCTGGAAACCCGCGCGGAAAATGCCGAAACCCGCTTAGGCGACATCATCCGGCATATGGACGAAACCTTTCAGTCCGCACCCGAGCAACTGGCCGAACTGGCCGGCCTTGCCGAAGCCGATGCGCCCGACCTGCGCAGTGCCGAAAAACAGCT
>DAIMHB010000319.1:0-3160 GCA_036723545.1 Beijerinckiaceae bacterium | reverse complement strand
GTGTGTCAGAGCCGCACGAATTCCCGGCACCTTATTGGCCGAAATGCACACGCCGATGCCGGTGCCACAAAACAGAATGGCGCGGTCTGCCCGTCCCTCGACCACGGCGGAAGCCACGTCATCGGCAATATGAGCATAAAACCCCGGCACGCTGAGGTCGGAGACTTCAAATTCCGGCTTTTTGGCGAGATGTGCGGCAACAACATCCAGCAATGGTTTTCCGGCGCTGTCCGCACCCAAAGCAATTTTCATTTTATCTCTCCCTGATGTGCCAAAGATTGCCATTCCGGCTCTCTTAATAGCAAAACCTTGCCGAACAGACTGCCTGAAAATTTCGGCACAGGCTTTTTTATCGACGCTTGACAATAGGACATGAAAATGAAACAAATTTCAACAGAAGAAAAATTTTTCGGAGGAATGATGCTCGATAAATTGCCCAGAACCCCCAACAATGAGGATTATGACCTCTGCGTGCGCGCGGCCTGGCTGCATTATGCGGGCGGACTTACACAGGGCGACGTTGCCAAGCGCCTTGGCATTCCCAGTCTGAAAGCGCACCGGTTGATTGCCAAAGCCAAAGAGGACGGACTTGTCCGGTTTTCCATCGATGGTGAAATTTCCGAATGCCTTGATCTTGAGGACAAAATGCGGGTGCGTTTTGGCCTGAAATTTTGCGAGGTTTGTCCGGATCTGGATGACGAGCCCTTGCCCTTGCAGGCACTGGGCATTGCCGGCAGCCGCTTTCTGAAAACGGCCTTTGAAAATGGCGAGGATAAGGTGATCGGCTTTGGTCATGGCCGCACATTGGCGGCAGCGGTGAGCCTTCTGCCCAAAATGAACGTGCGGGATGTGAAGCTGGTGTCTCTGCTGGGCGGGTTGACACAGCGGTTTGCCGCAACGCCCTTTGACGTGATTCACCGGCTTGCCGAGCGCACAGGTGCGGAAACCTATGTGCTGCCCCTGCCCTTTTACGCCAATACGGTGGAAGACCGTGCCGTATTTCTGAGCCAGCGCGGTGTTCCTGCCGTTATGGCTATGGGCATAGACGCCACGCTGCGGGTGGTGGGTATCGGCACCATGGAAGCTGACGCCTCAACCCTTTCAACCGGCATGATCGAACATCAGGAGTTCGATGACGCCCGCAAAGCCGGGGGTGTGGGTGAAATTCTTGGCCATATTTTCAGCCAGACCGGCAAAGTCATTGAAACAGACATTTCAGCCCGCACCCTGACCATGGATGTGGAGGACATTGGCAAACAAAAGACCATCGCTCTGGCGGGTGGTCGATCCAAAATTGAGGCCATACGAGCCGTTCTCGCAAGCGGATTGCTCTATGGAATCATCATAGACGAGCGGTCGGCACGGTCGCTGACAGCTTAAAAACCGGACAATCAGAATCCGGGCAGAGCAGAAAATACAACGAGGAAAACAAGGAGAGTAAAATGTCTGATAAAGCAAAAGGCTTTTTCGAAGAATTCAAGGCGGGCAATTTAAGCCGTCGTGAACTTATGCATGGTGCAGGCAAACTCGGTATCACCGCAGCCTCTGCCAATTTCATGCTCAATGCTGCCGGCACCCGTGCGCTTGCGGCTGATTTTGACTGGAAAAAATTCAACGGCAGCAAAGTGCATCTGTTGCTGAACAAGCATCCCTATGCCGATGCAATGATTGCCGATCTGGCCAATTTCAAAGCCCTGACCGGCATTGAGGTCACCTATGACATTTTCCCCGAAGATGTCTATTTCGACAAGGTAACAGCCGCGCTTTCGTCCAAATCCAGCCAGTATGACGCCTTCATGACCGGCGCCTATATGACATGGACCTATGGCCCGGCCGGATGGTGCGAGGATCTCGCCCCCTTCATCAAGGACCCGGCCAAAACCAACCCCAAATACAACTGGGACGATGTATTGCCCGGCCTTCGGGCCTCCACAGCCTGGAACGGCGTGCCCGGCGGCGCTCTTGGTTCGGCAGACGCCAAGCAATGGTGCATTCCTTGGGGTTATGAGCTCAATTCCATCACCTATAACCGCAAAATGTATGACAAGGCCAAGGTCGAACCGCCGAAGAACCTGCCCGATCTCGTTGAAAAGGCAGCCAAACTTCAGAAAGATCTGGGCGGGCCCTATGGTATCGGCGTGCGTGGCTCGCGTTCATGGGCAACCATCCATCCGGGCTTCCTCTCTGGCTATGCCAATTATGGCCAGAAAGACCTGACCGTTGGCGCGGATGGCAAGCTGAAAGCGGCGATGAACACGGCTGAATCCAAAGCCTATCACAAGATGTTCGTTGAGATGATCCAGAATTCCGGCCCGAAAAACTGGTCAACCTATACATGGTATCAGGTGGGCACAGATCTTGGCGCGGGCGCATCCGCCACCATTTTTGACGCGGATATTCTGGGCTATTTCATGAATGGCGGCGACAATAAGGAAGCGGGCAACCTTGGGTTCCATGCTTTTGCCGCCAATCCGGCAGCTAAAGCCCCGACACCCAATGTCTGGATTTGGTCTCTGGCCATGAACTCTTTCGGCAAGCAGAAAGATGCCGCATGGTATTTCATGCAATGGGCAAGCTCCACCGAGCATGACATGTTCGGCGCCACCAAAATGGACTTTGTCAATCCGGTTCGCGCCTCTGTCGCGGCCGATGACACATTCAAGACCCGCCTCAACAAGTCCTATCCGGGCTATGTTGACCAGCTGGCCGCTTCTGCACCGGGCGCGAAGATTTACTTCACGCCGCAGCCTTTGTTCTTCGATGTCACCACCGAATGGGCGGAAACATTGCAGAAAATGGTCGCCAAGGAAGTGCCGGTGGATGAGGCACTCGACAAGCTCGCGGCCTCCATTGACAAGCAGCTCAAGGATGCGGGCCTCGGCTAGTCGCTGACTTCAGGTGCGGCGTGCCTCACTCAGGCGCGCCGCATCTGAGCTTTTTTAACCTATGACATATCCGATTTCTGCCCGCTGCCGCAGGTCGCTATTGCGCGTGAAGGCCTTTCGCGTAGCTTATTGCCGATCAAGAGCCCAGAGCCTCATATCCATGACCCAATTCGCTCCAGAAACAGCAATATCGCCAGCGCCGGTTCTGCGGCGTCGCAGAACAAAGCTCCTGCCCTATATTCTCAGTCTGCCCGCGCTGCTGATCTGCATTGGTA
>DAIMHB010000318.1:0-3190 GCA_036723545.1 Beijerinckiaceae bacterium | reverse complement strand
CCGTCATCGGCAAAAGCCGAGGCATCCACCGAAACAGACAGCAAGGCCCCCGCCACAATCACCGAAGATATGGCATTGGTCACCGACATCAGCGGCGTATGCAGCGCCGGTGTCACCGACCACACCACATAATAACCGACGAAAATCGCCAGTGCGAAAATCGCAAAGCGGAACACAAAGGGGTCAATGGCCCCGCCTGTGGCGGCATGGCCTGCCACGCCGGCCATATCGGCAATCTGCGAGGCATAATGCTGCGCCTGATCCGCCGCCATTTCTGCGGCTTTGCGTGCGGCATCGGCCTTGTCAAGAAGTTGCTGGACAGTATCAGCCATGGATCAAGCCTCCGCTTCGACTGGTTTTTCCGGCTCCACCGGCGTTTTTGGGGCAAAATTCGGATGCACAACCGTGCCGTCATGCGTGAGGCAGGTGGCCTTGACCAGCTCGTCCTCCCATTTCACCCCAAGGGTCTTGGTGGATTTGTCGATCAGGGTTTCGACAAAGGCATAAAGATTGCGGGCATAGAGCGCCGAAGCGGTGGCCGCCAACCGGCCCGCCACGTTGACATGGCCGACAATCTTCACACCATTGGGCGTATTGACAATCTCGCCTGCTTTGGCTCCCTCGACATTGCCGCCGCGCTCCACAGCCAGATCAATAATCACGGAACCGGCCCGCATGGAGGACACCATATCCGCCGACACAAGGCGCGGGGCCGGACGGCCCGGAATCAGCGCCGTGGTGATGACGATGTCCTGCTTCGCAATATGCGCGGCCACAAGAGCGGCCTGCTTGGCCTGATAGTCTTTCGACATTTCCTTGGCATAGCCGCCTGCGGTTTCGGCGGCTTTGAATTCGTCATCCTCGACAGCGACAAATTTAGCGCCCAGCGACTCAACCTGCTCTTTCGTGGCGGGGCGCACGTCGGTGGCGGTGACAATGGCCCCCAGACGGCGCGCCGTGGCAATGGCCTGCAAACCGGCAACGCCAACGCCCATGATAAACACACGGGCAGCCGGCACAGTGCCCGCTGCGGTCATCATCATCGGAAAGGAGCGGCCATATTCGGCAGCCGCATCCACCACCGCGCGGTAACCGGCAAGATTGGCCTGGCTTGAGAGAATATCCATCACCTGCGCCCGGGTGATGCGCGGCATCAACTCCATGGCAAAGGCGGAAAGCCCGGCCTGCGCCATCGCCAGCACCTCGGCTTCATGGCCATAGGGGTCCATAGCGGCGAAGACCAGCGCGCCTTTGGGCGTGATCTTGATTTCGGCCGCGCTGGGACGACGCACTTTGAGCACAATATCGGCGTCTTTCAGCGTATCCTTGGCGGATTTGGCCAATGTTGCACCTGACGCCGCATAATCGGCATCAGGAACACCGGAAGCCAGCCCGGCACCGGCCTGCACAACGACGTCCGCACCCAGCGCGATAAATTTTTTGATGGTCTCGGGCGTGGCGGCCACGCGGCTTTCGGTTGAATCTGTTTCTGTCGGGATGGCAATACGCATCAGTCACCTCAGGTTCGGAGCATTTCAGGCGCATAAACACAAAAGGCAGCCCAAGGCTGCCTTTTATATGATCAGAGCAAGAAAATGGCCATCAAAATCAAAAGGATGACAACGCCGCTGGAAACATATTTCACTATATTCATGAACAGCGCATAAGTATGTTCATGTTCGGCATAGTCCATTGCCGGATGCCCGTCCGTGTGTGCATGGTGATTGGCCATCATCGCCCCCTTGAAAAAATGACTGATCCGGATTTAACCCAAAATGCGAAGGCTCGCAATGGCACAGAGGGCTTAGTTTGAGAGGATTATGATAATCCTGCACGCTCCATCGCCCCCGCCTGCCGCTCAGCCACTGTCTCGACACTGAAACCCTCAATCGCCTCATTGAACAGCTTAAAAAAGTTCAGCTCCGCATTGAGATGCAGAAACACGCCGCCAAGGCCGATCGCCGCCCTGTCCATAAAGACAAATTCACGCGGCACCTGCACCGGCCCTTTTTGTTTGAGAGCCTGATGCACCTCAAAGGCCTGTTTGCGGCCATATTGGCCCGGCGTCACACCATCGGCAATGGTTCGCACGCGGTCATCGAGCAGCGGGCCATAAATAAAGCGGGCCCAGACATTGAGCACGTCGATCAGGTCGTTTTTCAGCCCCTTGAAGCCCCATGTCTCATAGGCATGGACAATCCGCGCCCGGTCATTGCTCTGCAACCCGCGATAAAGATCGACCACGCCGCCAACAAACCGCGGCGGGAAGATGCGGATGCAGCCGTAATCCAGCAGGTTTATGCCCTGCGGCGCACCATCCTCGCTGAACACCGTGTAATTGCCCAGATGCGGATCACCATGAATGACGCCAAACCGGCTGAACGGATGCCACCAGGCCTTGAACATCGCCAATGCAATGCGGTTGCGGGCCGCCTGATCATGCGCTTTGAAATTGAGCAGCTTTTCACCGCTCAGCCAGTCCATCGTCAGCAGGCGGCCGGTGGAGAGATCATGATGGACAGCCGGCACACGCACGTCCGGCGTGTCCTGGAGCATATCCGTATAAAGCGCGCCATGCGCCGCCTCGCGGCGATAATCCAGTTCCTCGCGGATGCGCGCGCTGATTTCCTCGGCAATCTGGCGGGTGTCAATGGCGCTGTCCATGCGCCGGTGCAGTGAGAACAGCAGGTTAAGCTGCGATAAATCGGCTTCCACCGCCGATTTCATATCCGGATATTGCAGCTTGCAGGCCAAGGCCGCCCCCTGCAAGGATGTGGCGCGATGCACCTGCCCAAGAGAGGCCGCCGCCGCAGGCTTCAGGTCAAAATGCTGGAAGCGCGCCTGCCAGTCCGACCCCAGTTCGGCCATCATCCGGCGTTTGACAAAGGCTGCGCCCATCGGCGGCGCGTCGGACTGGAGTTTTTGTAATTCCTCGGCATATTTGGGTGGCAGGGCTTCGGGAATGGTGGCCAATAATTGCGCCACCTTCATCAGCGGGCCTTTCAGCCCGCCCAGCGCACTGGCCAGCGCCGCCGCGCTGCCATCCGAATTTTGCCCGAACATCTGCGCGCTGGCCATGCGCGCCGCCACACCGCCCAGATTGACGCCCACACTGGCATAACGGCTGGCGCGGGCCGAAAGACGGTTTTTTTCAGGATCAGACATGGATTCTCCGCAAGGTGTATACCTT
>DAIMHB010000317.1:0-3193 GCA_036723545.1 Beijerinckiaceae bacterium | reverse complement strand
ACCTTGTGGATCGCGGCGTGCAGGATTTTCACTTTTATACGATGAACCGCGCCGATCTAGTCTATGCCATCTGCCATTTGCTGGGTTTGCGGCCAAGGGTGGAGCGGGCCGCGGCATGAGATACACTGCCCTTTCTAAATGAAAGGGCAGTGTATTGGAGTTCAGTGCTTATGAAAACCACTGACCGTGGTGGCAAAATTCTTGCCAAAAACCTTGGCCGTCTCCAGATCACCGCTCGGAATTTCATCGACGCTGGCGTCCGAAGGGCTCTGGGTCATCAGGCCTGAGGACGAGCCGAGATGGTTGATGTCATTGCGCTGCGCGGCCTTGCTGTTGGCTGGCATCATGCCGGTGCCCACCCAGATCATCGAATGCTGCATGGCCAGTGTGATGAGATAATGCAGGGTGGAGTGCTTGTCGCCGTTCAATGTGGCGGAATTGGTGAAGCCCGCCGCAAATTTATGCTTCCAGGCCTGACCATACCAGGGCTTGGACGAAGCATCGGCAAATTTTTTGAACTGCCAGGAGACGCTGCCCATATAGGTGGGCGAGCCGAAAATAACGCCGTCAGCGGCGGCAATCGTGGCCCAGTCGGCTTCGGTAATGTCACCTGCTGCGGAAATAGCAATCAGCTTGGCCTGTGCGCCCGCCACATCCGCCACACCGGCGGCAATATGTTCCGCCACTTTTGCGGTGTGGCCATAACCTGAATGAAAAACAATCGCGATGGTCGTCATGGATTTATCCTTTTGAAGCTAAGATGGACGAACTATATTATTGTTTTAAAGCAAATCAATTTATATTTTTAAAATTAATTATTGCAATTTTGCAAAAATACAGACCTTGTACCTATCCGTTGCCGCCCACCATATCCAGCCATTCATCCTCGGATATCACCTTGATGCCCAGCGTTTGCGCCTGTGTGAGCTTGGAGCCGGCGCCGGGCCCGGCCACCACAAGGTCGGTTTTCTTGGATACGGAGCCGGAGGTTTTGGCACCTAGACGTTCGGCCATGGCCTTGGCTTCGTCGCGGCTCATCCGTTCCAGCGCGCCGGTGAACACCACGGTCTTGCCCGCCACCGGACTGGCGGTGCTGGCCACCTCCATCGGCTCCAGATGAAGCTGCGCGAGCAGCGCATCCAGCACCACTTCATTATGCGGCTCATGGATAAATTCCACCAGCGCCTCGGCCACAATGGGGCCGATACCCTCAATCGAGATCAGCTCCTTGCGGCCTTCGGACTCTGCGGCAAAAGCGGCCTTTGCTGTGCTGCGCAAGGCTTCAAAGCTGCCAAAGTGGCGCGCCAGACGCTTGGCATTGACCTCGCCAATATGACGGATGCCCAGTGCATAAATGAAACGATTGAGGGAGATGCTGCGCCGTGCCTCAATGGCCGCAAATAGATTTTTAACCGAAAGATCACCAAAGCCTTCAAAATTCTTGATTTTTGTCAGGCTGGCGGCGTCGCGGGCTTCCAGCGTGAAAATATCTGCCGGATTGCGGATCAGGCCCTTTGTGTAAAACAGCTCAAGCTGCTTGTCGCCAAGGCCTTCAATGTCAAAGGCCAGCCGCGAGGCAAAATGCCGGAGCCGCTCAATCGCCTGCGCCGGACAGATCAGCCCGCCGGTGCAGCGGTAGGCCACATCGGCATTGCCTTTGTCATCAATTTCCCGCGTGGCGGCAGAGCCACAGGCGGGGCAGATATGCGGGAAAACGAAAGGCTGGCTGTCGGACGGGCGTTCCGCAGCCACACTGCCGGTGATCTGCGGAATCACATCACCCGCGCGCTGCACCTCAACCATATCGCCGATGCGGATGTCCTTGCGGCGGATTTCATCCTCATTGTGCAAAGTGGCATTGGAGACAACCACACCGCCGACATTCACCGGCGCGAGCTTGGCCACAGGGGTCAGCACGCCGGTGCGCCCCACCTGAATTTCAATATCCAGCAGGCGGGTGCGGGCGCGTTCAGCCGGAAATTTATGCGCAGTGGCCCAGCGCGGCGAGCGTGAAACAAAGCCCAGCCGCTCCTGCAGGGTGAGATCGTCAATTTTATAGACCACACCGTCAATATCATAGCCCAGACTGGCGCGTATGGCCTCAATGGCGCGAAAAACCGCCAGCATCTGCGCCTCATTTGTGCAGCGCTGCATCAGCGGATTGACCGGCAGGCCGCATTTGGCAAACCATTGCACCATATCAAACTGGCTTTGCGCGGGGCGCGGCTCCAGCTCGCCCCAGGCATAGGCAAAAAACTTCAGGGGCCGTGCGGCGGTGATGGCGGGGTCAAGCTGGCGCAGCGAGCCCGCCGCCGCATTGCGCGGATTGGCAAAAAGTTTTTCGCCTGCCGCGCTCTGGCGCGCATTGAGCGCGGCAAAATCGGCATGGCTCATATAAATTTCGCCACGAACCTCGCAAATGGCGGGCAAATGCGCGCCTGTAAGCTGGTGCGGAATTTCGCCAATGGTTCTGACATTGGCGGTGACATCCTCGCCCTCAAAGCCATCCCCGCGCGTGGCGGCGGAAACAAGCTGGCCGTTTTCATAGCGCAAGGCGCAGGACAGGCCGTCAATTTTCGGCTCGGCGGTGAAGGTGAGTTCCGCCGCCGCATCCAAGCCCAGAAACCGCCGGATCCGCGCGACAAACTCCGCAACATCCTCATCGCTGAAGACATTGGAGAGCGAGAGCATCGGCACGGCATGTTTAATCTTGCCAAATTTGGCGGCGGGGGCCGCGCCCACGCGCAGAGAGGCGGAATCGGCGGTGCGCAATTCGGGAAATTCAGCCTCCAGCGCCTCATAACGGCGGCGCAGGGCGTCATAGTCCGCGTCCGTTATGGTCGGGGCGTCGTCCTGATAATAGCGCTGGTCATGCGCGGCGATGTCAGCCCCCAGCTTTTGATGCTCAAGGCGTGCCTTTTCAACAGGACTGGTCATTAGATGGCTTCCAGCAGACGGTTGGCGGCGGCGCCTCGTCGGTAATTTCGGCGCCGGACAACATGCGGGCAATTTCCTCGCGCCGTGCGGCTTGATCAAGCCCGATCACACGGGTGGTGATACGGGCGTCTTTTTCCGCCTTGGCAATGCGCAAATGGTTGCGCGCCCGTGCCGCCACCTGCGGCGCATGGGTGACCGCCAGCACCTGATTCTTTGACGCTAAACGCGACAGCCTCTGGCCAATGGCATCAGCCAC
>DAIMHB010000316.1:0-3194 GCA_036723545.1 Beijerinckiaceae bacterium | reverse complement strand
GGAGGCGCTGCGCTCCAGACGGCGCAAAAATATCCGGCTGATTGTGACAGACTCGGCGGCGGAGCGTCTCGCCCCTGAAATTGCGCAGAGCAAGGTCGAGGTGCGAATCGTTTCGAATGAGGAGATTCTCGCCCGCGTTCCGCGTGATGCTGTGCATCAGGGCATGTTGCTCGAAGCGCGGCCTCTTGAGGACATGGATTTAAGCGAATTGTCCGGCAAAGGCATTGTGCTGGTGCTGGATCAGGTGACCGATCCGCATAATGTCGGGGCGATTGTGCGCACGGCTGCGGCCTTTAATGTGGAGGCCATTGTAACGACCGAACGCCACTCGCCGGAAATGACCGGTATTCTGGCCAAAAGCGCCTCGGGCGGGCTGGAACATGTGGCCATAGCCAGTGTGGTCAATCTGGCCCGCGCGCTCAATGAGCTGGGCGATATGGGCTATCAGCGCGTTGGTCTCGACTCGGAAGGGCCGCAAGATCTGGCGCAAACCGTGCTCAGCCGTCCGGTGGCGCTGGTGCTGGGTGCCGAAGGCAAGGGGCTCAGGCGTCTCAGCCGCGAGAACTGCGATGTCCTTGCCCGCCTTGATATGCCGGGGGCCATAAAAAGCCTTAATGTGTCAAATGCTTGTGCGGTTGCCTTGAGTATCGTGCATCAGAAATTGTCCATATAGATGCGCAAGGGCAGGGGCCGCGCCTGCCCAAAGGCTAGACGAAGGTTTCATAGCTGAGTCCATCGACGGACACCCTCAAAGTCGGTTAGTATCTTGTTCATGAATGGTGTCCGCACATTTGCGCGGGCGGCGTGCAAACCGGGTTTGGCTGTGATCACACAGCGACGGTTGATAATGAATGTGGTTCTCAAACTGCAGAATGAGGGAGTGAATATGAGCACAATCGCAGCAAAGGGGGCCGCGGCCCGCCCGATGAGCGCAGAGGAGCGAAAAGTTATTTTCGCCTCGTCGCTCGGTACCGTTTTTGAGTGGTATGATTTTTATCTCTATGGCTCGCTGGCCGGGATTATCGGTGCGAATTTCTTCAGCCAGTTTGATGCGGCGACGCAGGGCATTTTCGCATTGCTGGCCTTTGCTGCTGGGTTTCTTGTGCGCCCCTTTGGTGCGCTGGTGTTTGGCCGCGTTGGCGATATCGTCGGGCGCAAATATACATTCCTTGTCACCATTCTGATCATGGGTCTTTCGACCTTCATCGTCGGTCTGCTGCCCGGTTCCGCCACAATCGGCATCTGGGCGCCGGCCATTCTGATCAGCCTGCGCCTGTTGCAGGGTCTGGCCCTGGGCGGTGAATATGGTGGTGCGGCCACTTATGTGGCCGAACATGCGCCGCACAGCCGCCGTGGTTTCTATACATCATGGATTCAGACCACCGCGACTCTTGGCCTTTTTCTGTCACTGATTGTGATTCTCGTCACCCGTTCTGTTGTGGGTGAAGATGCGTTCAAAGCCTTTTACTGGCGTGTGCCGTTCTGGGTGTCGGTGGCCCTGCTGGCCGTTTCATTGTGGATTCGTCTGCAACTGAGCGAGTCCCCCGCCTTCCAGAAAATGAAAGACGAAGGCACAACCTCCAAGGCACCGATCTCCGAGGCTTTTGGCAACTGGTCCAATGCCAAAATCGCCATTCTGGCGCTGGTGGGTCTTGTCTCCGGTCAGGCTGTGGTCTGGTATACCGGCCAGTTTTATGTGCTGTTCTTCCTGCAATCCATTCTGAAAGTGGATGGTTACACCGCCAATCTGCTGGTGGCATGGTCGCTGGGGCTGGGCACACTGCTGTTTGTGTTCTTTGGTTGGCTTTCGGATGAAATTGGCCGTAAGCCGGTGATTTTGTCCGGCTGCATCATTGCCGCCGTCACCCTGTTTCCGATTTTCAAACAGATCACCGAAATTGCCAATCCAACGCTGGACAATGCCATCAAGACCGTGAAAGTATCTGTAGTTGCGGATCAGTCGGAATGCGGTTCGCTGTTCAATCCGGTTGGAACGCGCGTTTACACCACTTCCTGCGATGTGGCGCGTGACCTGCTGGCGAAAAGCTCGGTGCATTACACTTCGGAAGCTGGCCCTGCGGGTCAGATTGCTGTTGTGAAAATCGGCGATTCAGTGACCATTCCGTCCTTTGACAAGTCCAAACTGACCGGCGATGATGTCAAGGCCGTTCCGGCAGCCTTTGCCAAGGATGTCGGCGCGGCGCTGAATGCTGCGGGTTATCCGAAGGCTGGCGATCCGGCGATCATCAAAATGTCGGGTGTGTTTGATATTTTCCGTCCGCAGGTGTCGGCAATTATCGGTCTGCTGTTTGTGCTGATTATCTTCGTGACCATGGTCTATGGACCGATGGCCGCGGCGCTGGTGGAATTGTTCCCGACCCGCATCCGCTACACCTCCATGTCGCTGCCCTATCATATTGGCAATGGCTGGGTGGGTGGCCTGTTGCCGGCCACAGCCTTTGCGATGGTGGCTTCAACCGGCGATATTTATTATGGCCTGTGGTATCCGATTGTGTTCGCTACAGTGACCTTTGTTGTGGGGTTGATCTTCATTCCGGAAACCAAAGACCGGGATATTTTTGCCGGCGACTAAGGACTTAAGCCTCAATTCTTTATGCCCCGCACCGAAACGTGCGGGGCTTTATTTTTTATAGGTGTGGAGAGAGGCGCAACTGTCTGCAACCCTTGCGACGGAGAATGCGTGTGGTTGTTCATCTTGGTGTTTGAGGAGCGCGAGAGCCTGTTGTTTTTAAACGGAAACGGTGCCCTCGCCTCCTCATCCTAGAGCATGTTGTTTTTAGGTGGAAACATGCTGTGAGCGTTCCTTCTCCCCGTCATCCTGAGGAGGCCGTAGGCCGTCTCGAAGGATGAGGGAGAGGCGGGATGACGGGGAGAAGGGACGCTCACAAAGACTATCCATATAAAAATAGTATGCTATCCCGCAGGCATAGTGAGGCCGCCCACGCGTTTTTCCTGCGCAGACACCAGCCGTTCCATTCGGCGCAAATCCGAGGGTTGGATTTTCATAACATTCTCCACCCAGATGTCGGTGACATCGAGCAGTTCCTGAAGATCAAGGGGCAATACGCGCTGGCGCACACGTTTGAGGGAGCGTAAAACCTCATATCGCCGCGTATTGCTGATCATACGGCGGACCGCATCATGCCCTTCGCCGTCCTCGGCCAGAACATCCA
>DAIMHB010000315.1:0-3203 GCA_036723545.1 Beijerinckiaceae bacterium | reverse complement strand
CCGCCACACGGCCTGAAAACAGCCGCGCCGCCTCGCGCACCAGTTCCGGATCTTTCACAGCCGCCGTGCCGATAATCACACGGCTGACCCCCTGACTTAACCAGCTTTCAATGGTGCGCAGATCGCGGATACCGCCTCCCAGCTGCACCGGCATTTTGACACGGCCCAGAATGTTCTGCACGGCCTGCGCATTCATCGGCTTGCCGGCAAATGCGCCATCCAGATCCACCACATGCAGATATTCAAAGCCCTGCGCCTCAAATTCAGCCGCCTGCGCCGCCGGATCTGTATTGAAAACGGTGGCCTGATCCATATCGCCATGAATCAGACGGACACATTCACCCTCTTTGAGGTCGATAGCAGGAAAAAGAATCACGGACGCCACCTCAGAAAATTGCCGATTAAAGTCAAACCCAGACGCTGGCTTTTTTCCGGATGGAACTGGGCGCCAAGCATATTGTCCCGTCCCACCATTGCGGTCACCTTGCCACCATAATCGGTGGTGGCCAGCCGTTCGCGTTCATCCTGCACCTTCATATGAAAAGAATGGACAAAATAAGCGTGCAGGCCGGGGGCAATGCCATTGAAAATGGCGTGATTTTGGCGCTCCAGCGTGTTCCAGCCCATATGGGGAATTTTCAGCTCCGGATTTTCGGGCTCAATGGCCACAACATCGCCCTCAATCCAGTTGAGGCCATTGGTTGTGCTATATTCAAGGCCGCGGGTGGCCATCAGCTGCATTCCGACGCAAATGCCCAGAAAAGGCTGGCCTTTTTTGCGCACGACATGGTTGAGGGCCTCGACCATGCCGTCCACCGCGTCAAGACCGGCACGGCAATCGGCAAAGGCCCCCACGCCGGGCAGCACCACATAATCCGCCCGCGCAACAAAATCCGCATCCTGCGAGACACGGATCTGTGCCGGAATTTCAAAATCCCGTGCGGCGCGTTCAAAAGCCTTCTGGGCGGAATGCAGATTTCCGGAGCCATAATCCACAATGGCAACAATCATCTCAAATACCTTTCTGCGGAAACAGACCGAGAATCTCTGTTCCTGAATATTGGACGGGCTGCGGCGGCTTGGCTGCAGATTTTAGGCCGGTCTGTGCGGGCCAGCGGCTGTAGAACAGCGCTTCAGCCGCTTCAGAATGTGCAGCCGAAACAATATCCACCATCGGCCAGCCCCGGCGCTCCATATTTTTGCGCCGCAGCTGGTTGCCCTCAAGCGCGATATATACAGAAATCAGCGTGCTGAGCAGCATGGCCGCGCCAGTGTCCAGATGCAGGTGATATGCGAGGCTCGAGGTGAGGATCAGGGCCAGACAACAGACCAGAAACGCCAGCCAGAGCCGGTGCGCCAGCAGCCAGAGCGGGCCAAAAATCAGCGCGCCCCAGCTGAATCCCTCGCGGATAAAGCGGGCATTGGCAGCAGATGTGTCTCCAGCCTCAACATGCACAGTATAAATAGCCATTGTGCCGCCTATAATGAACCTTTTGTCGATGGAATACGATCTTTTTGCGCCGGATCAATCGATATGGCGATGCGCAGAGCCCGCGCCAGTGCCTTGAAGCAGCTTTCGGCAATATGATGGTTGTTCACGCCATAAAGTGTTTCAACATGCAGGGTGATGCCGGCATTCATGGCAAAGGCCTGAAAAAACTCGCGCACCAGTTCGGTGTCGAATGTGCCGATTTTGGACGCGGAAAATTCAGTGCGGAACACCAGATATGGCCGGCCGGAAATATCCATCGCCACACGGGTCAGAGCTTCATCCATCGGGAGATGTACGTCAGCATAGCGGGTGATGCCCTTGAGGTCGCCTAAGGCTTTGCGCACCGCCTGCCCCAGAGCAATGCCGGTATCCTCGGCGGTGTGGTGGTCATCAATATGCAGGTCGCCTTTGGCGCGGATGGTGAGATCCATCAGCGAATGGCGGGCAATCTGCTCCAGCATATGGTCAAAAAAGCCGATTCCGGTGGCAATATCGGCTGTGCCGTTGCCATCAAGCTGTAGTTTCACCGAAATTTCGGTTTCTTTGGTGGTTCGGAAAATTTCGGCCTGACGCATGAGAGTGCTCTGTTGGTGGTGATTATGTCGCTTCTAGCAAGGTGCAGGCCAAATGACCAGCCTCATCGATTGATCTGTTGCCTCTTGCAACTGGGTCAGCGGCTTCATAAATGTGGTCAGCAGTCCTTATAACCCGTTCAGGATAAATGATGAGTGAGTCTCTTTCCATGCACGCCACCACCATTCTGATGGTGCGTAAGGGTGGCCAGACCGTGATTGGTGGCGACGGGCAGGTCAGCCTTGGGGCCACCATCATCAAGGGCAATGCCAAAAAAGTGCGGCGTCTGGCCAAGGGCGAGGTGATTGCCGGTTTTGCCGGTGCCACCGCCGATGCCTTTACATTGTTCGAGCGGCTGGAAGCCAAGCTGGAGCAATATCCCGGCCAGCTCACCCGCGCCTGTGTTGAACTGGCCAAGGACTGGCGCACCGACCGCTATCTGCGCCGTCTGGAGGCGATGATGCTGGTGGCGGATAAAAGCGCCGGTCTGGTGCTCACCGGCAATGGCGATGTGCTGGAGCCGACAGCCAGCGAACATGGCTCAGTCATGGGCATTGGTTCTGGTGGCAATTATGCTCTGGCCGCCGCCCGCGCCCTGCTGCCGGTGGATATGGGTGCCGAGGAGATTGTTCGCCGCTCTATGGCCATTGCGGCGGAGATTTGCGTTTATACCAATACGAATGTGGTGATCGAGTCCCTGTAACGCCGCAGTCAGAGAGATAATGATGAGTGATTTTTCACCCCGTGAGATTGTTTCGGAACTTGACCGGCATATTGTCGGCCAGACTGCGGCCAAGCGCGCTGTGGCCATTGCCTTGCGCAACCGCTGGCGGCGGCTGCAACTCACCCCGCCGATGCGCGACGAGGTTCTGCCCAAAAATATATTGATGATCGGCCCGACAGGCTGCGGCAAAACCGAAATTTCCCGCCGCCTCGCCAAACTGGCCAATGCGCCCTTTCTGAAGGTGGAAGCGACAAAATTCACCGAGGTCGGCTATGTCGGCCGCGATGTCGAGCAGATTATCCGTGATCTGCTGGAAATCGGCATTGCGCAGGTGAAAGAGTCCAAACGCAAAATGGTGATGGTCAAGGCGCAGGATGCCGCCGAGGAGCGCGTTCTGGACGGGCTTGTCGGCCC
>DAIMHB010000314.1:0-3215 GCA_036723545.1 Beijerinckiaceae bacterium | reverse complement strand
GGATAAGGGCGGTCGCGGCGGGGTAATCGTCAAGAGCCGTCATTTCCACTTGCCCATGGTTCATCTGCCAGAGCGTAGCCACCGGAAAGCGTGACTCGACCAGCCGGAGGGCAGGGTGAAGCGTGAGGTGAAGCTGGGCTAAATCTTCCGCCGCAATGGCGGCAAAGGCCTCGGGGCCAAGCGGTTTTGCATCAGCCGCGTGATAGCTGTGTGTGATCGCCCGTTCGGCCCGCGCAAGGTCGCCCATCCATGGAAAATCAGCCAGCGGGGGAAAAGTCTCGATGAAATCGGGAAAATCATCGCCATAATGCATCATCAGCGGCGAAACGGGAATATGAGCGCCAGCATAATCACGCGCAAGAGCCTCGAAAAACGCCGGTCCGACCGCTTTTTGCACCGCAGGAAAGCGCGCTTTGAGGGCTTCCACTAAACTTACAAACACGTTGTTGCGATAGACCGCAAAGCGCTTGGATGTGTTTGGCGGCGCCGGAGCCAGAAGGCCCTGCGCGAATTGAGTTTGAAAGGTATGATGCATGGGGTTCACGCGGCGTTCTGGGCACGGGACGGGAACAGGATAGAATAAGCGCGCTCCATCTCCTCGCGCAGCACGGGCCAGAGAGGAACGTCATTATCCCATTCAATCAGCGTGGCGATGGGGCCGTTACGGGCGATGGTCTCGGCATAAAGCTGCCAGACCGGATCGGCAGTGGGTGAGCCATGCGCGTCGATCAGCAGCGGCGCGCCATCGTCATCACGATCTTCTGTGTGCCCACCCAAATGGATTTCACCGACATGCTGAAGCGGGAACCTGTCGAGATAAACACGCGGATCCAGCGCGTGATTGGTGGAGGAAACAAACACATTGTTGATGTCGAGAAGCAGGCCGCAGCCTGTCTGCTTTGCAATGGCGTCCAGAAATTCGGTTTCGGGAATGGTGCTTTCGGCAAAGCGAACATAGGTTGACGGGTTTTCGAGCAGCATTTGGCGGTTCAGCCTTGCCTGTACCTCGTCAATATGGCGGATAACCTGCGCCAGAGTTTCTTCTGTATAGGGAAGGGGCAGCAAATCATTGAGATAAGCGCCATCATGCGTCGACCAAGCAAGATGCTCGGAAAAACTCTCGGGCTGATAACGGTCGCAGAGAATCTTGAGGCGTTTGAGATGCTCAGGGTCAAGCGGGCCAGCGCCGCCAATGGACAGGCCGACGCCATGGACAGACAGTGCGAACTCCGCACGCAGATGCTCCAGCATGGCGTGGGGCACCCCGCCTGCGCCCATATAATTTTCGGCGTGAATTTCAATAAATCCCATAGGGCCCGGCGCTTCGACAATAGCCTCAAAATGCTCGGGTTTAAAACCAACCCCGACCGAGGGCGAAAGATTGTTATGGATCATTGTTCGGCACTCCCGATCGTGTTCGAGAAGGAGGCACGCGAGGGGCTCGCGTGCCTTGAGGTGGAGAGGACGGTTAAATTAAGCCTTGATTTCAGTGAGAGAGCCATGGCCTTTGGGCGTGGTGATGCTGGTGCAGGTTCCTGCGGGCACCAGACGCCAGGCATTGCCCTGATAATCGATTTTGGATGTGCCCGCACATGTGGTGCCAGCACCTGCGGCGCAGTTGTTTTCGCCCTTCAGGGACACGCCGAAACATTTTTCAGTGCCGGACTTCACCATATCCAGTTTTTCGCCCGCTTTGGCTGAAAACTTCATATCATCAGCAGACGCGGGAACAGCAAATGCGCCAAGAGCCGAGGCGAGAGATGCGGCAAGAACGAGTGAGGAGGTGCGGGTCATGAGATGTTTCCTTAAAGGTTAAACGGGTCCGCCAGTGGCCCCGTACCGAGCTTTTCGCCATGTCGCATGGATATGTTACAGTAGAATAATATTTTTATTCGCGTTAGGTTTTGTAACAATTTCAATTCTCACACGAAGACATTGAGCCAATGACTGATTTTGATCTGCAGACTGAGGCCTTGAGCGTGCTTCTCAACCAAGCGAATGCTGGGGATAGTGTCGCCTATCGTTCGTTTTTGGAGCGGCTTGCGCCCATCGTGCGGGGCATGGCCCGTCGCGGGATTGGGCGCATCGGGACGCCTCTGGCCGATTTAGAGGATGCAGTACAAGAGACATTGTTGGCAGTGCATTTGAAGCGCCATACATGGGACGAGACCCAGCCGATTGGCCCGTGGATTGGCGCCATCACACGCTATAAACTGATTGATCTGGCACGAAAATATGGACGGCGGAAGGAGATTGAACTTGACGAGACGTTTGAACTTGCAGCGCCAGAATTGGAGCAGCCTTCGCTCAGCGCACATGAGATCAACCGGTTGCTTGATACAATAAGCGAAACGCAGAGAGAAATTGTCCGCTCCATATCCATGAAGGGAGAATCAATCCGGGAGGTTGCAACGACTATGAAGATGACGGAAGGGGCCGTGCGCGTGGCCCTGCATCGCGGGCTGAAGGCATTGGCCGAAGCCTATCGGAGATTGGAATTATGAAGACCGACGATTTCATCAAGGTTTTGTCAGAAGATCAAGCTATGAGGACAGGGGTCACCCGCCTCAGCATCAGGATAATTGCGGCCTCGGGTCTGGCTTTTTCGCTTGTTATATTTTTTGCCTTTTTAGGGATAAGAGCTGATTTTAGCTATGTGATAAAAGATCCGCATGTGGTATTTAAATTTATCTTCGCTGCATCTGTGTTTGGCGCGCTTTTGCCCCTTGTAAAGTCTTTGGTGCGTCCGGAAGCCAATGCCCGGTCATTTTCACATTTGATTTTGATCCCAGCCCTTGTTTTAGGCTGCGGGATCACATTTCAACTGCTCACCAGCCCTGCCGATTATTGGATTCCGGGGATGGAGGGGCGTTATCCTTTTTCATGCCTGAAAAGTATTCCGGCTCTCGCCATCGGCCCTCTGGCCGTTATGATGATCTATCTGCGCGAAGGGGCACCGACCCGTCCGGTGCTATCCGGCGCGCTGGCAGGTTGTGTTGCAGGGGGCGCGGCAGCCTTGATCTATGCCTTTCACTGCCCTGATGACAGCGCCTTGTTTGTCGCGCTTTGGTATTCACTGGCTATTGCCATCGTAACCATGCTGGGTGCGGTTTGGGGATATTACTGGCTCAAATGGTAAAAGTTAGAGCATTTGATGTGAAGTGAAAGCCGTTGTGCGCGCTTCCTCTCTCCGTCATCCTGAGGAGGCCATAGGC
>DAIMHB010000313.1:0-3218 GCA_036723545.1 Beijerinckiaceae bacterium | reverse complement strand
GCCAAGGCTTCTTCAACCTTACGAACATAGGTGCGCATTTCGCTGCGGTGGGACTTATTCACTGCCGTGCGGCGTGCAATTTTGCGGACAGCTTTTTTTGCCGAGCTTGTATTCGCCATTTCAATTCCTCAAAGTGCCCGGCATGTGCCTGAGCCATAAACTGTTAAGCCGACACCCATCAGGCCCGGTTGTGGCGGGCATATAGGCAAAAAACCATCGCCGCGTCAACTCCATCCGCCGTCATCCGCCCTTAATTATGAAAAAAATATGCCACCAGTCCGGCAGGGGTCAGGGCCAGCCGCAGCGCCATGCCCAGACTCATGACAATAATCAGTGGTTTGACCAGACGGCTGCCTTGGGTCATGGCCATATGCGCGCCACATGTCGCGCCGATAAACTGGCCCAAACCCATCACCAGCCCGGGGATAATCATCACATGGCCGCCCAGAATGAAGGTGGACAGGCTGCCGATATTGCTGGCAAAATTGGCCAGCTTGGTGCGCGCGGCCGCTCTGACCACGCCTAGCCCGAGCAAACCGACAAAGCCGGCCATGAAAAACGAGCCGGTGCCGGGGCCAAAAGCGCCGTCATAAAAGCCGATCATCGGCACAAACAGCGCGATAAACACCGGTGTGCTCAGGCGCTGGTGGCGGTCATGGTCGGTCATTTTCGGGCTCAGCGCAAAATACAGCGCCACCGCCACCAGCAAAACCGGCATTCCATAGTTTAAAATCTGCCGGGGCAGAAATGTCACGGTCAGTGTACCCAATATGGCCGCGCCGCCAGCCATCAGCGCGATCGGCCAATATTCAGGGCCGAGATGACCGGCACGCCAGAATTTCAATGTCGCCGCCGCCGAGCCGAATGTGCTCTGAAGTTTGTTGGTGGCCAGCGCCGTGACAGGATCAAACCCGGCCAAGGCAAGGGCCGGCACGGTCAGCAAGCCGCCACCGCCCGCAATGGCATCAACAAAGCCCGCGCCCAGACTCACACAAAACAGCGTCAGCAGCAGCGTGAACGACATTATGAATTGCTGAACTTGGCCGGACGCTTCTCGATAAAGGCGGTCATGCCCTCCTTCTGGTCGGCAGTGGCAAACATGGCATGGAACACGCGGCGCTCGAAACGGATACCCTCCGCCATTGTGGTTTCAAAGGCACGGTTGATGCTTTCCTTCGTCATCATGGCGGCGGGCAGGGACTTGGCGGCAATGGTCTGCGCGGCCTTGAGCGCCTCCTCGATAAGGCTGTCCAGCGGCACAATGCGCGACACCAGCCCGCAGCGCTCGGCCTCGGCCGCATCCATCATCCGGCCGGTGAGGCACAGATCCATCGCCTTCGATTTGCCGATGAAACGGGTGAGCCGCTGCGTGCCGCCTGCGCCGGGCATCACGCCTAAATTGATCTCCGGCTGGCCGAATTTGGCATTGTCTGCCGCGATGATGAAATCGCACATCATGGCCAGTTCGCAGCCGCCGCCCAACGCAAACCCCGCCACCGCCGCAATAATGGGCTTGCGCGCGCGCGAAATATGCTCCCAGCTGGAAATAAAATCTTCAATATAGGCCTGCTGATAGGTTTTGCTGACCATTTCTTTAATATCCGCACCCGCAGCAAAGGCCTTTTGCGAGCCGGTGAGCACCATGCAGCCAATGGCAGGATCGGCCTCGAAGGCGGCCAAGGCGCTGTTCACATCCGCAATCAGGCCGGTGCTGAGCGCATTGAGCGCTTCAGGCCGGTGCAGGCGGATCAAGCCCACTTTGCCATGTGTTTCAACCTGAATATGCGTGAAGGACATAGGGCTTCTCCCGGGCTGATATCAATCTTTCAAATTCACTACAGAAACCCCGCTGAAATGGAAAGGCTGACTTTCGCAGCAGTTTTGCCATTTTGATCCAAAGCAATGACAAAGATGGGATAAAGTTTTCTTCTGGCGGTGAAGGAGACCAAAACATGAGTCACGTTGCCCACGAATTGCATCAGGAATTTCCAGAACAGGCCGAAAAAATTTCGGCATTAAAGGTTAATAATGCCCATTTTGCCAGACTGGCTGATCATTACCACAGCACAAACCGCGAGATTCACCGCATTGAAAGCGAAGTGAGCCCCGCTTCCGACGAAGCCCTGGAAGACCTCAAAAAGCAGCGTCTGCAACTGAAGGACGAGATCGCGCTTCTGCTCGTCTGAGGCTCAAACGGCCCGTTTGTCCGGCGCGCGGCACAGGTCTGCAATCAGGCATTGGGCGCAGAGCGGTGTCCGCGCCTTGCAAATATAGCGGCCATGCAAAATCAGCCAGTGATGCGCATGGCGCATGTAGCGCGCCGGAATGATCTTTTCGAGGCCCTTTTCAACCGCTTCAGGCGTTGTGCCAATGCTCAAGGGTATGCGGTTGGAAACACGAAAGAGATGGGTGTCCACCGCAATGGTGGGCTGGCCAAAGGCCATATTCAATACAACATTTGCGGTTTTACGGCCAACGCCGGGCAATGTTTGCAGGGCTTCGCGGCTTTGCGGCACTTCGCCCTTGTAATCGCGCAATAAAATCTCGCACAGGGCGATCACATGCTTGGCCTTGGTGCGGAACAGGCCGATGGTCTTGATATAATCGCGCAGGCGCTCCTCACCCAAATTCAGCATGTCTTGCGGATTATCAGCAATGGCGAACAGCGCCTTTGTTGCCTTATTGACGCCCACATCGGTCGCCTGTGCTGACAAAACCACCGCCACCAGCAGGGTGAAAGGATTGACATAATCGAGTTCGCCCTTCGGTTCCGGATTGGCAGCCTCGAAACGGCGGAAAATTTCGGCCACAGTGGCGGCATCCGGCTTGAAGGCTTTGCTGCGTTTTTTTACCGGTTTTACATCGGTCATTGTCATGTTCCATCTGGCCGCGGCGAATTGTGCTGTTATATTATAAATGTCTTTTACAATTTGGCGATGTGCATGACCACGGATCCTGACTCTTCTGATACATTTCACAGCAGCGTTCACGCTCCTTTGTTTCAGCAGCGGTTAAACCCGCACCGCTCGCTGAATGCGGGGCAGTTCCGTATATTCATGATGATTTTTGTGGTTCTGACCACCAGCGTGACCATTCCGTTTTTTATTCTGGGGGCATGGCCAATTGTGGGCTTTCTGGGGCTGGATGTGGCGCTGGTCTATCTGGCCTTCCGCGCCAGCTTCCGGCAGGCGCGCGCCTATGAGGACATCAGCCTCAAT
>DAIMHB010000312.1:0-3219 GCA_036723545.1 Beijerinckiaceae bacterium | reverse complement strand
GATAGGTAAAGGCGAGTTCCGCACCGGCATCCCGGCAGGCTCTGGCAATTCCCCATGCAATGGAACGATTGTTTGCGACGCCGAGAATGAGGCCGCGCTTGCCCTTCAGCGGGCCAAAAGACGAAAGTTCGGTTTTGCCATTCGGTTCAGTCATGGGTTTGTGGTCCTTTTAATCTCATGCTTCTTTAACCTAAAGCGCACCAAAAAGAAAAGGGGGTGTTTCTGTTTACCAAGTTACAAAAATATTTAATACAAAGCCGGTGGATTGCAGCTGTCGGCCTTCTCAGCGCAGGCATATTGCGCCAAAGTAAAATTAAGAGTTTATTAAGGATAATCCTGAAACAGGAACCCAACTGAACATGGCCGTGAATTATGAACCAGCAACGTCAGGACCTGCAAAAGTGTGGAATTTTCAGGAGGCATTGCCACGGCTGAGACGCTGCGTCATTGCATTGACAGCCGGTGCGATTGAGCCCCTGCGGGCCGAAATGTTTGCGCGTGCGGCCATCAAGGCTGTGCTGGCCCGCAAATTGCCGGTTTCAACCACAACCTACCTGCGTATTGCGCTTTATCAGGCGGTGATTGCGGAATGCCGCAGGTTTCAGGCCTATGAGCAAACAGATTTAACTCTGAATGACGTGAATCCCGCAAAAATCCTGAACACCCATTCACCGGTCTTCACCGGATTTTCGCATCTCTCCCAGGACGAACGCGATGTTCTGGTGCTGATTGTTATCGAAGAATTTTCTCAGGAAGATGCCGCGCAGGTGCTGGATCTGCCGGTCTTTGCGCTTGCCGCGCGGCTGACACGCGCCCGCGAGCATTTGCAGGCTGAAATTGCGCGCCATCGTCGTGAAGGCTTCAGTTCCCGGCACAACACCGCCATGGGCTCCAAAATGGCATTTCTCCGACTGGTGAAATAATGTCAGACCTGCCTGTCCTTGAAGCCGATCTGCATCTTTATGTGGATAATGGTTGCAGCCCGGAGCTGGGCGCCCGTGTTGAGGCCTATCTGGCCACGCATCCGGAAGCTGCCGAACGCGTAGCCAACTGGAAAACACAAAATGCAGCCTTGCGGGATATGTTCCCCATGCCGCACATCAACCCCGCTCACCCCACTCTGCCCTCCGCAGGGGAAAAGGAAAAATCTGCCACCCTGCTGCGATATCTGACCTTCCTTCTGGTCTTTTTACTGGGCGTGACACTCACCATCATCGTCTCCACCGGATTTTCGATATTCCGGCCGGATATGAGCAGCATAAGGGCGCTGATTTATTCCATATTCTTGCGCGGCTGATAGGGTTTCTGGTCCTGCCATTTGCGCATCAGGGCTTCAAATTCCGCATCGGGCGTTTCAGGCAGGGTTGGGCGCACTGTCACCAGAAGGTCGCCCGCCACACCTTTGCCCGATGTCAACCCCTTGCCCCGCAGGCGCAATACTTTACCATTGTTGCTGTTGGGCGGCAGTGTCAGCTCCACTTTGCCGGTCAGGGTGGGAATATTCACCTTGGCGCCGAGCGCAGCTTCATAGAGGCTCACCGGCAGATCGAGCCGTATATCCTTGCCCTCAACCTTGAAAAACGGATGCGGCGCAAATTTCACACTGATCAGCAAATCTCCCGGCTCGCCGCCCATCGGACTTGGTTCCCCCTGCCCCTTGAGGCGAATCTGCTGACCATCCTCGATACCGGCGGGAATTTTAACTTCCAATGTGCGCCCAGCGGAGACCTGCACCTGCACCTTGGTGCCTTCGGCCACGGTGGCCAGCGGCACGCTGACCATGGTGCTGACATCCTCGCCGCGCGGGCGTGGCCTCGTGCGGGCCCCGCCGCCGGAGAATAATTCCGAAAAAATATCCGAGGCATCAAAACCGCCCGCAGCACTGGCGCGGCCACGCCCGAACGGGCTGCCTGCACCAAAATCGAATCCGGCTGCCCCCGCGCCGCGCGCATCGCCAAAGCCGCCGCTGAACTGCGGCGCACGCGGCTTGCCCTCGGCATCTATCTCGCCACGGTCAAACTGCCCGCGCTTTTTCTCATCCCCGAGAATTTCATAGGCTGCGCTGATTTCAGAAAATTTTTCCTTGGCTTTCGGATCTTTGCTCTGGTCAGGATGATAGGTTTTGGCCAGACGGCGAAAAGCCTTTTTTACCTCATCTGCTGTTGCCGATTTCGGTATAGACAAAACAGTATACGGATCTCGCATGTAACTCCACCTCACGTCCTGTCTATGTGGTGCGGGATTGACTGCGGCGCAAGATATAAATCAGCCGGTTTTGTCCACGGAGGCAAGATTTCGTATCGTCCAGAGCCCATTGCGGCCCAGACAGGCTGTGCCTTGCAGGCTTTGCGGGTGCAAATCCGCTGCTGTGTGAATATCGGACAGGAAAGCCTTGCAGCCGGCCTCTGTTTTTTGACTGAGCGGCGTGAAGCTGCCGCCACCGCCTGTTCCGGGGTTGGCCCAGACAACCGTGCGGGGGCCGTTCTGTGCATTCAGGGCCGAATCCAACGCCGAGCGCGCAGCCAACATGTCGGAGGGGTCGAGGTAAGCGGTCAACAGCGCCTGCGTTGCATCGGGGGCTGGATGCCGGGGGGCAATCGTGCCCAGAGTGACCATATCCAGAGAGTGGCTGTCGGGGTCTGAATGCGAATCCGCAACCCCTGCAGCTTTATTGACCGAACCCAGCGGCGTCAAATCGGCAAATCCACCCAGCGGAACCGAAACGGAGCACCCTGACATCACAAAGACAAGAGCCAGAGCACAAGAGCGGCTTAAAACCCGCGGTGCGGCCTTGCGTGCGAATTGAATATTCGAAATGATCTCAATCAACGCAGCACCCGTACTTGATCTACATGATGCACCAGCAGGGCTGGACAAAATGAATTGCAAAATTACAACACAAAGAGATTATCGTTTGGAGCCGTTAATGAATCGTAACTTTAGCGAGGCCGAGGAGCCTTTTGCCCTGTTTCAATCCTGGCTGGATGAAGCCACCGCCAGTGAGCTCAATGATCCCAATGCTATGGCGCTAGCCACCGTGGATGCAGAGGGCCTGCCGGATGTGCGTATGGTTCTGCTCAAAGGCTTTGATCACGATGGTTTTGTGTTTTACACCAATAGTGAAAGCCAGAAAGGCTGTGAACTGGCCGCAAACATGAAAGCCGCTGTCGTGTTTCACTGGAAATCCCTGCGTCGGCAGGTTCGGGTGCGTGGGCTGGT
>DAIMHB010000311.1:0-3227 GCA_036723545.1 Beijerinckiaceae bacterium | reverse complement strand
GGTCTGTCTTTATGCGGGCTCGCTGGTGCCCAAGGAATTGCTGGGCTATTGCCCGGCGGGCGCCCGCATCATCGACACGGCGCCACTGGCGCTGGACGAGATCGAGGCGGAATTTATCCGCGCCGAGCAAGCGGGTGAGGATATTGCCCGCCTGCATTCGGGCGATCTCTCCATCTGGAGCGCGATGGGCGAGCAGATCCGGCGGCTGGAACGGCTGAATATTCCCTATACGGTCACGCCCGGTGTGCCGAGCTTTGCGGCGGCGGCGGCGGCGCTGCGTCAGGAATTGACCATGCCGGAGGTGGCGCAATCCTTGGTGCTGACGCGCATATCGGGCCGCGCCTCCGCCATGCCGGAGCGCGAAAAGCTGGCGCAATTTGCCCAGACCGGCACGACTCTGGCCATTCACCTCGCCATTCACGCGCTGAGCGAGATTGTTGCCGAGTTGACGCCCTTTTACGGCGCGGAATGCGGCGTCGCCATTGTGTTTCGCGCCTCATGGCCGGATGAGAAGGTTTTGCGCGGCACATTGGGCGATATTCTGGAGAAAGCCGCTGCAAGCCCGATGGAACGCACCGCGCTGATTCTGGTAGGCCCCTCGCTCAACAGGCCGGATTTTAACGAAAGCGCGCTTTACAGTCTGGATTATCGCCGCCGCTTTCGCGGGGGTACACGATGGGGCGATGTGGAATGAGAGCAGCGTGCACAACACTATGCCCCTCTCCCCGCAAGCGGGGAGAGGGTGCATGTCTCGCCCCTGTGGCGCGCCAGCACAGCGCCGTCGCGGTTGAAAATAACAATGTCCAGCGTGCAGGGCAGATGCTGCAAGGCCTTGGCGGCTGTCTCCCAGGCGCGCACAGCCACAAGGCCCGCAATATCCACCTGCGCCGCCTCGGCCAGTTCAAAAGCGTGCTTGGCCGAATTGGCCGCGCGGATACTTTTCGCCAATCCTTCATCTGCCACAAGGCCCGCCAGCCAGTTAAGGTCCACTTCGCCGCGCCGCGAGTGCAGGTCCAGCAGGCCCTGCCCCAGCTTGGTCATTTTGCCCATGCCGCCCGCAATGGTGATGACATCCACAGGGTGTTTGCGGATATATTTCAACATGCCGCCGACAAAATCACCCATATCAATCAGCGCCTGTTCGGGCAGATTATAGAGTTTTTGCACGGCGCTTTCGGAGGTGGAGCCGGTCGCGCCCGCAATATGGGTGAGGCCCATGCCTCTGGCGACATCAATGCCGCGATGAATGGAATTGATCCACGCGGCGCAGGAAAAGGGCACAACAATGCCGGTTGTGCCCAAAATAGAAAGCCCGCCAACAATGCCCAGACGGCCATTCAGGGTGCGCTCGGCCAGTTTTTCGCCGTCGGGAATGGAAATTTCGATCTCCACATCGCCATTGGCGCCCAAGGCCTCCGCCACTTGGCCAATGGCAAGGCGCATCATGGCGCGCGGCACGGGGTTGATGGCCGGTTCACCCACGCTCAAAGGCAGGCCGGGACGGGTCACTGTGCCCACACCTTTGCCCGCCCTGAAGGTGACGCCACTGCCCTTTTCACCAAAGCGGACAGTGGAAACAACAAGCGCGCCATGGGTGACATCGGGGTCGTCGCCCGCATCTTTGATAATGCCGACAGTGGCAGAGCCTGCGCTATTGGCGTGTTTGGCCAGCGCAAACTCCACCTCCGCGCCGCTGGGCAGGGTGATGGTCACGGGGTCGGGAAACACACCGGTCAGCAAAGCCACATAGGCCGCCTTGCTGGCCGCAGTGGCGCAGGCCCCCGTCGTCCAGCCACGGCGCAAATGCGAGGCATCAAATTTTTCACTCATACTGTTTCATACAGTCTGGCCGACTCTGTGCAAAGGAGTTTAGCACAATGAGCCCGCATGAAAACCTGTTGCAGGGCCTTCCCCTCTTTGCCCCCGGCACGGTCTGGCTGGTGGGAGCGGGGCCGGGCGACATCGGCCTTCTCACGCTTCATGCGGTCAATGCCCTGCGTCAGGCGGATGTGCTGGTTTATGATGCGCTGGTGAGCGAGGCGATTTTGCACCTTGCCAAGCCGGATGTGCAGCTTGAATTTGCCGGCAAGCGCGGCGGCCGCCCCTCTCACCTGCAAAAGGACATTACGCAACGGCTGATCGAACTGGCGCGCGAGGGCAAGCGCGTGCTGCGCCTCAAAGGCGGCGACCCGTTCGTGTTCGGGCGTGGCGGCGAGGAGGCGCTGGAACTGGTGAAAGCGGGCATTGCCTTCCGCATTGTGCCGGGCATCACCTCGGGCCTCGCCGGACTGGCCTATGCCGCCATTCCGGCAACCACCCGCGACACCAATGCCGGAGTTATTTTAGCCACCGGCCATAATGCGGAAGGCACAGTGCGAGAGGAAGACTGGGCCAATATGGCCCGCACCGGCCTGCCGATCATTCTTTATATGGCCATGACCAATCTGGCGCAGATCACCCCCGCCCTGCAAGCGGGCGGGCTGAAGCCCGACACGCCGGTGGCCCTGGTGGCGCGCGCCACAACGCCAGAGCAGCGCGTGCTCATCACCACATTGGCGGAGGCTGTGGCCGATGTGGCATTGCATGGCTTTGAATCTCCGGCCATCATTGCCATTGGCGAGATTGTGCGGCTGCATGAAGCGCTCAGCCCGCTGGCGATCAATCTGGAGGCATTATGACACGCGGCCTGCTCATTGCCGCGCCAAAATCGGGCAGCGGCAAAACCACCTTAAGCCTTGGCCTGATGCGGGCCCTCACCCGCAAGGGCATGGCCGTGCGCGGGGCCAAATGCGGGCCGGATTATATTGACCCCGCCTTTCATGCCGCTGCGACAGGACGCCCGAGCTTCAATCTCGACACTTGGGCCATGCCGCCCGCCCTTGTGCAAGGGCTGGCGCAGATCAGCGCCGCAGGCAGTGAGGTGCTGATTTCCGAAGCCTCGATGGGGCTGTTTGACGGCGTGCCCGCCGAACAGGGCCGCATCGGCGCCTCAGCGGATGTGGCCGCAAGCCTCGGCCTGCCGGTTGTGCTGATTCTGGATGTCACAGGGCAGGCGCAATCGGCGGCGGCCCTTGTCAAGGGCTGTATGACCTATGACCCGCGCATAAGAATTGCCGGCGTCATCCTCAACCGCGTCGGCAGCCCGCGCCATATCCGGCTGGCGGGCGGCGCGATCGAGGCGCTGGGTGTGCCGGTGGTCGGCAGCCTGCCCAAATCCGACGCCGTGG
>DAIMHB010000310.1:0-3228 GCA_036723545.1 Beijerinckiaceae bacterium | reverse complement strand
CTCATATTCAGAGCCGCCTGTATGGAGGGTTCGTCGGCGCGCAGAAACGGATTTGTCACCAGTTCAAGCGCCAGCGTGGTGGGCAGCGTCGGCTTGTGCGCCGCGCGCAGAGCCTCCACCTCAGCCAGACGGGTGCGCAGCGCGGCATTTCCGGGCTCAATGCTCAGCGCAAAGCGGGCATTGCTCAGGGTATATTCATGGCCGCAGTAAATTTCTGTCTCGCCGGGCAGAGCCGCGAGCTTCATCAGCGAATTCCACATCACCGGCATGGAGGTTTCAAACACCCGGCCGCAGCCCATGGCAAACAGCGTATCCCCCGCGAACAGCAGATTTTCATTCTCAAAATAATAGACAATATGCCCGGCTGTATGGCCCGGCGTTGCAATGATTCTGGCACAGACCGCTCCGATATGAATATCGTCACCTTCAGCCAGCAGACTATCGACAGGGCCGGTGGTTGCGGCAATGCGAGCGGCCTCCAGAGCCGGTGCGGCCACGCGCAGGTTTTTGTAAAGGGCGCGTAAGGCGGCAACGCCCTGCACATGGTCGGCATGGTGATGCGTCAGCCAGATTTCATCCAGCGTCCAGCCGTTCTGAATCAGGGCCTGCTGCACTTTTTCGGCTTCCGGCGCATCAATGCTGACCGTTTTGCCAGAGTCTGAATCATGGATCAGAACGCCAAAATTATCGCTCAGGCAATGAAACTGAAACACATGGAGAGTCATTTTAATCCCGCCTCAAGGGGTTAAAACAAAGCCGCCACAAAGTGAATGCAGCGGCTGTGTTCAGTGTGTAACCTATGGAAGCTGCGAAACTCAGGCGGCCTCGATCATATCCGCGTCCACCTCAGCGTCCACATCCAGATCACCATCCGATTCGGCTTCAGCCTCGGCTTTGGTGCCACGGCGCGGGCCTTTCTGCAGCTGGGTTTCGATCAGCTTGGCAGCTTCCGAATCCAGCAATTTCTGGATGACGGCAATTTCGCGGGCCATACGGTCCAGTGCGGCTTCGTAAAGCTGGCGTTCCGAATAGGATTGCTCAGGCTGCACATCGGAGCGGTAGAGGTCCCGAACCACCTCGGCAATGGACACGAGATCACCCGAATTGATTTTGGCTTCATATTCCTGGGCGCGGCGTGACCACATGGTGCGCTTGATGCGGGCGCGCCCTGCGAGCGTGTTCATCGCGCGTTTGAGCACATCCGGCTCGGCCAGCTTGCGCATACCAACGCTGGCCACTTTCGGCGTGGGCACTTTCAGAGTCATTTTATCTTTGGAGAAGGTGATGACAAACAGCTCCAGCTTGTAGCCGGCAACTTCCTGTTCCTCAATGGCGGTGATCTGGCCCACACCATGAGCCGGATAGACAACAAATTCATTGACCTTGAAACCCGCACGCTGGCTGGCGGCCTTGAGCGCCGGTTTGCTGGCCGCAGCAGGCGGGGCCTTGACGGCCGGTGCAGGGGCGGTGGTTGCAGGGGCGCTGGAGCCCGCCGCAAGCATGGGCTTAGGTGCTGGCGCGGCCATTGCCGGAGATGATTTTGCTGTCACGATTGTCCCGTCCATTTACGCTAGAAGGTCAATAATTTATATCCGCAGCCTAAGTCTGAGCCTGAAAAAGCTGAAACTTAGGATGCGGTGTGAAAACGCGGTACGAAGAGCCTGATATTGATGAAATGCAAACCTGCGTGAATGACGCTGTCTGATTTTCCGTAACCTGTCATTTCTTGCACAGCCTTTGTTGTTGCGCGACCGTTCGGACACCAATATAAAACGCCGGAATGCAGAACATTCCGCACCTGTGAGAAAGGATTTTTGAACAAATCTGGCTGCTGCTGCCCTTTAAAGGCTGCAACGGGCAAGGCATTGTTGAATCCATCGTTAATGTCTGTAAATTCGCGGGGTTCAATCTCGGCGCAGACCATGAATGCTGATTTCGACATCAGAGATGATCAGGCCTGCCTTGGACGCAGATCTGGATCAGAATGTCGAAATGTGCAGCGCTTTGGCTTGGCGAGTTTGATCGCAGATTTGGTCAGAATTAACCTAAAGCGACCTTTATCACAGTTTGAATTGAAAATCAAAGAAAAGCCGACGGATTTTGCGCCCGTCCGCACAAATATTTAAAAAGAGTTAATTTAAACCTTAGTCACCAGAGCCGGGTTTTGGTGAAAAATAGGCATCCAGCTTGCCGGCTTTGCCGTCAAATTCTTTGGCATCACTCGGCGGGTCGCGTTTGACCGTAATATTGGGCCATGATTTGGCATATTCTGCATTCAGCTTGAGCCATTGATCAAGGCCGGATTCAGTATCGGCTTTGATAGCTTCCGCCGGGCATTCCGGTTCGCAGACGCCGCAGTCAATACATTCATCCGGGTGAATGACCAGCATGTTTTCGCCCTCGTAGAAGCAATCTACGGGGCAAACCTCCACACAGTCCATATATTTGCATTTGATGCAATTTTCGACAACGACATAAGTCATGGCATTCTCCTGATACGCACTCCAGGCCAAGGCCGAGCCGCGCACAATGTCTTCATGCGCCGCTTGCTATCGCCTTTGGCGTCATTATGCAAGGGGGTGCTGCGCATAGGTGCTCATCAAGTGCATGATTTGGCACTCAAAGTGGCAAGGCACCACCATTTTTGATCTCCTCCATCACCGCATAGGTGTGTGTTGCCCGCACGCCGGGCAAAGTGAGAATCACCTCGCCCAGAAAGCGGCGGTAATGCGCCATGTCCGGCACGCGGGTTTTGATCAGATAGTCAAAGCCGCCCGCGACCAGATGACATTCCAGCACTTCCGGTGCGCGCCGCACCGCAGAATCAAACCGCTCGAATACATCAGCCGTTGTGCGGTCCAGTGTGAGTTCTATAAACACCAGCAGTGACAACCCCAGCTTGATCGGGTCAAGTTTGGCGCCATAGCCGGTGATATAGCCGTCACGGGTGAGGCGCTTGACACGCTCGGTTGTGGCCGTGGGTGAAAGCCCGACCTTGTCGGCCAGATCAACGGTTGCGATGCGTCCGTCCGACTGCAGAACGCTCAGGATTTTGCGGTCCAGCCGGTCAAGGTCATGGGACGAGGCCAGTGCGGGCGTGTGGGCTGCGGGCGGCGAGGAGGTTGAGGTGGCGGACACTAAAAATTCCTTTTATTTAGTGAATATCTCTAAATTATAACATAATCATCCTCTGGTTACACTATAAATTTTTCTATACCATAGCGTAAT
>DAIMHB010000309.1:0-3249 GCA_036723545.1 Beijerinckiaceae bacterium | reverse complement strand
GTATTGGCGGGGGGTTAATTCCCCCCGCACACCGGCGCAAAATACCAGCCGACAAGCATCAGCGCTGCCTCGCCGCTGAGCACCGCCGGAATCACACGGCGTTTCAGTGCGAAAAACATGGTGATGGCAAACAGCAGCGCGCCGCCCCGGCCCCACAGCGGCACATGCAGCAGAGCGCCGGAGGGATGCAGTATAATTTTGGCAACAATGCCCGCCAGCAGGGCGGTCGCCACCGCCCGCACCCAGATCAGAATTTCCGAACTCTCATTCAGCCCCTGCACCAGAAAGGCCGAAAGCACACGCCAGACCTCGCTCGGCAAAAAGCCGAAAATCACCAGCACAATGTAAGGATCCAGCACCGCCCAAAGATCCATCAGCGCCGCCTCACTCTTTGCAGCACATAAGCGATGGTGCCGCCCGCAAGGCCCACAGCCAGCAGGTCAAGCCCGCCGCCCACCAGCGCCACCGCCGGCGGTGTCAGCACCAGCCCAAAGCCCAGCGCGGACCAGTCCAGCAGGCCGCGCGCGCCCTTCATCACCGCAATCAGAAAATAGAGCGGCGAAACAAACAGCAGCGCCGCGCCAAACACCGGCGGCACCGCCTGCAACAGATAAAAGCCCAGCGCCGTGAATGTGGCGGAGGTCAGAATACAGGCCAGCGCAAAACCCAGATAATAGGTCATGCGCTCGCCGCGCGGCATCAGCGGCACACGGCGCATACATTCCGCCCAAACCGTGACGGAGACAAAATGCGCGGCATAAAGCTGAAGGGGAAATCGTGTTTTCTCAGTGCGCAGCAAGGGCAGCAGCGACACGCACATCGGCAAAAACCGGATCGATGACAGGCACACCGCCACAGCCACGGCCAGTTTGCTGGCTTTGGCGGCCAGCAAGCCATAATAGATGATCTGCCCCGGCCCCGCCCAGATCAGAAAGGTGGACAGCACCGCCGCGCCCACGGGGTGGCCCGCATCGCGCGCCAGCCCGCCAATGCCCAGAAAGGCAATGCCAACAAAAAAGGCCGGGCCGGACATGGCATCCACAATGGCGCGGCGCGTCACATTGCGCGAAAGCGGCGCGGGCGCTGTCACTTAGGCCACATTGTCCGGCGTCTGCACCTTGGGCTTGCGTGGGGCTTTTTTGCCCGTCTCGCCGCGATTTTTGCCAGCCTCAACAATATCGCGCTCGGGGCGCGGCAAGGTTGGCCCTTCCGGATAGACAAAGGACAATTTTTTCACACCCTTTTCATCGGTTGTCACCACAACCCGCACCGTGCCGCCATGTTTAAGGCGGCCAAACAGCACCTCATCCGCCAGCGGGGTTTTGATGGTGGACTGGATCACCCGCGCCATAGGCCGTGCGCCCATGGCCTCGTCATAGCCATTTTTCACCAGCCATTGGCGCGCATCGTCCGACAGCTCAATCGAAACATTGCGATCCGCCAGCTGCGCCTCAAGCTGCATGATGAATTTATCCACCACTTTGGTGATCACAGCCTCGGGCAGACGGCCAAAGGGCACGATAGCGTCCAGACGGTTGCGGAATTCCGGCGCGAACAGCTTGTTGATGGCCTCGACATCATCGCCGCTGCGCTTTCCAGCCGTAAAGCCAATGCTTTCGCGCGCCAGATCCTGCGCGCCGGCATTGGTGGTCATGATCAGAATGACATTGCGGAAATCAATCTGCTTGCCGGTGTGGTCGGTCAGTTTGCCGTGATCCATAATCTGCAACAAAATATTGAACAGATCCGGATGGGCCTTTTCAATTTCATCCAGCAGCAGCACGCAATGCGGGTGCTGATCGACCGCATCGGTCAGCAGGCCGCCCTGATCAAAACCGACATAGCCGGGAGGTGCCCCGAGCAGCCGCGACACGGTGTGCCGCTCCATATATTCGGACATGTCAAAGCGCACCAACTCAACGCCAAGGCTCTTGGCGAGCTGACGCGCGGCTTCGGTTTTGCCGACACCCGTGGGGCCGGAGAACAGATAGGAGCCGATAGGCTTCTCACCATCACGCAGGCCTGCCCGCGCCAGTTTAATCGCCGAGGTGAGGGCCGCAACGGCGGCGTCCTGCCCGTAAACCACCCGCTTGAGGGTTTCTTCCAGATTTTGCAGCACCTCCACATCGTCCTTGGAGACGCTCTTGGCCGGAATCCGCGCCATAGTGGCAATCGTGGCTTCAATTTCTTTGATACCGATGATTTTTTTGCGCTTGGCCTCGGGCACCAGCATCTGGCTGGCCCCTGTCTCGTCAATCACATCAATGGCTTTGTCCGGCAGTTTGCGGTCATGAATATAGCGGGCCGAAAGCTCCACCGCGCCCTTGATGGCCTCCGCCGTATATTTCACCTTATGGAAGTCCTCAAAATAGGGCTTGAGGCCGTTCATAATGGCAATCGCATCCGGAATGGATGGCTCATTGACATCAATTTTCTGGAAACGGCGCACCAGCGCGCGGTCCTTCTCGAAATATTGGCGATATTCCTTATAGGTGGTGGAGCCGATGCAGCGCAGCGACCCCTGCGCCAGCGCGGGCTTAAGCAGGTTCGAGGCATCCATAGAGCCGCCGGAGGTTGCCCCCGCGCCGATCACGGTGTGAATTTCATCAATGAACAGAATCGCGCCCTTATGCTGTTCAATTTCCTTCATCACCTGTTTCAGGCGCTCCTCAAAATCGCCTCTGTAGCGCGTGCCTGCCAGCAAAGTGCCCATGTCCAGCGAATAGACCGTGGAGTCAGCCAGCACTTCAGGCACCTCGCCCTTGATGATCTTGCGGGCCAGCCCTTCGGCAATGGCGGTTTTACCCACGCCCGGATCCCCCACCAGCAGCGGATTGTTTTTCGAGCGGCGGCAGAGAATCTGGATGGTGCGGGCGACTTCCGCCTCGCGGCCAATCAGCGGATCAATGCGGCCCTCGCCAGCCTTTTTATTAAGGTTGATGCAATAGGCGTCCAGCGCCGATTCTTTCTTTTTGGTTTCGCCCGCCTCTTTATGCGGGGCCTCAGTCTCCTCGCGGCCCTCTGTGCCGCGCGGGCCACGCTGGGGGTCTGACAGGCCGGGGCGCTTGGCTATGCCATGCGAGATGTAATTGACCGCATCATAGCGGGTCATATCCTGCTCGGCCAAAAAGTAAGCGGCATGGCTTTCGCGCTCGGCAAAAATCGCCACCAGCACATTGGCGCCGGTGACATCCTCGCGGCCCGAAGATTGCACATGGATGACTGCGCGCTGAATCACCCGCTAGAAAC
>DAIMHB010000308.1:0-3263 GCA_036723545.1 Beijerinckiaceae bacterium | reverse complement strand
GAACCCCAAGAGGCTGGCGTGCATGCCCTCCGACTCATAAATCATATTGGCGCCCGCGTTACCCACCAGCGCGTGATTGATGCCCTTCTCGGCGCCGGCCTGCTCGTCGGCAATTTTCGAGTCGGTCATGCCCGACGCCGTGCCACCGGTCAGGTTATAGAAGTGCGCCATTTGGCCAGCCGCGGCCGACAACAGCGCCTGTTCTGGGCTGCCGCCGGACATGGCACCGGTGCGCAAATCCGAAACAAAGCACCATGTGCCGAAAATGGCTGGTGCGCCGGGTTTTATGGCATTGACATAGACCAGTCCCGCCAGACATTCGGCCACCTCCTGCGCCAAGGCACCCGCCAATGCTGCGGGTGCGGTGGCGCCCGCTTGCCCGGCGGAGAGCAGCAGAACCGGCATTCCGGCTTCCACCGCCACTTCCAGACAGCGGCAGGCGTCGGCGGCAAATTTCATTGGCGGCACGACGAAACAGTTGGACTGCGACACAAAAGGCCGCTCGCGCCATTTCTTTTCGCCGCCTGCAATTTGGTGCAGCATGTCGAGCGAGGCTTTGAGGTGCGCGGGGTCAACCCAGCTTGTGCCCACATGCTTGGTGGTGCTGGCCACCGCCGCATAGCAGGTGTTGAAATCCATCTCATAAGGGTCGGGAATATCGCGCGGCACCACAGCCCGCTGGAAGAAATGGATATGCTCCATCGTGTCGACAATGCGGCCAATATCATAGAGGTCTTTGATAGTCGATTCGCGGTAGGTGCCATCGGCGGACACCATATTCACCGCTGCGCCTGCCGTGCCGAAATAAACCTTCTTGCCCCAAGGCTCCAGATCATAGCGCGGGTCTTGCGCATAGAGCGGAAAGCGCCGCGCGGCCATGGCCAATGTGTCCTCCACAAGACTGGCAGGAAAGCACAGGCGATTATGTTCATTCACAAAGCAGCCCTTGGGCAGCAGAATGTCGAGACAGGAGGGAATGGCATCGGCAAGGCCCACTTCGGACAAAAGCCGCAAAGCCATGTGATGCACCTTTAACACATCCTCGTCGCTCAGCGGCTTATAATGACCGCCCTCCATGCCCGGCCAGACGGGGCGCACATTGTCCGCCAGCGGGCTTGCGCGCAGGCTGCGGCGCGCTTCGCGGCCACCGCGACGGTTTGAAGACTGGACGTCGGACATGATTTCTTCCCCGGTTGATTTTGATCTGTTGTGCCCAGCCTTGCAAATAAAATGACGTTTCACAAATTCTTGAATTTCATTGATTGATGAATTTATTTCATACATTGTGGCACAGTTGAAAACAGACCGAGGTTCTGCAATGTCAAAACGCCCCCATGTGCCGCTGACGGCCTTGCGCGCCTTTGAGGCCACCGCCCGTCATCTGTCCTTTCGCCTGGCGGCGGAGGAGATGGGCATTACCCAGTCAGCGATTTCGCACCAGATTGCGACACTGGAAACCCTGCTGAATGTGCGGCTGTTTGAGCGCCGCACCCGCCGGATTGAACTGACACAGGAGGGCGTATTGCTTTATCCCTATGTCAAATCCGGTTTTGACCAGTTTGCACATGGCCTGTCTGTGGTCAGTCAGGCCGAGCGGGCGGATGAACTGACCTTACAGGTCTATGTGACGGTGGCCTTGCGCTGGTTGATGCCGCGTCTGGCCAGTTATCGCCAGATCAACCCGAAAATGGCGGTGCGGCTGCTCACCAGTCATCTCGATTGGGAATTTGACCCGCAACTGGCTGATTTCGGCCTGATCTGGACAAAAAATCCGCATCGCACCCATTTTTCTTATACAAAACTGTTTGAAGCGCGGTTGATCTGCGTGGGCAGTCCGCAACTTCTGGCCGGGCGCGGCGCGCTTGACATTGCCGATCTCGCGCATGTGCGCCTGTTGCAGGTCTATACGGCGCGTGATGACTGGCGCCTCTGGCTGGCGGCTCTGGGGCTGGATATGAGCAAAGTGCGGGCTCAGACCAGTTATGATTCTTATCTTTTGGTAATCGAGGCGGCGCTGGAAGGGCAGGGTGTGGCGGTTGTGCCGGATTTTCTGGTGAGCGCAGACCTTACCTCTGGCCGCCTTGTGCAGCCATTCACCCATGATATTGCCCAGCCGGGCGCGTGGTATCTCGTATGCAAGCAGGAGCGGGCGCTGGACCCGCGAATCCGCCGTTTCAGCGAGTGGCTGCTGGGCGAAATCGACGAAACCTATGTGCGGAGATGAATTTTTCTTGTGTCGAGACGGGCGATTCTTGTGTCGTTAAACGACAACAAATGCCGGATTCGGGCGCATAGGCTTTGCGAAACACATACATTCGGGCAGGACGAACATTCGGGGGTCTCATGAACAATGAAGTGATTATTTCCTGTGCGGTGACAGGGGCGGGCGATACGGTGGGCAAGCACCCGGCCATTCCGGTCACGCCGCGCCAGATTGCAGATTCGGCGCTGGAAGCCCATGCGGCGGGCGCAGCCATTGTGCATCTGCATGTGCGCGACCCCCAAACCGGCAAGGCGGCGCGTGATCCCGCCCTTTACCGCGAGGCGGTGGGCTATATCCGCGCCTCCGGTGTCGATGTGGTTATCAATCTCACAGCGGGCATGGGCGGTGATTTTGTCTTTGACCCCGCCAATCCGTCCCAAGGCGGTGCGGGCACCGACATGGCCAATGCGGCTGAGCGTGTGGTGCATGTCGAGGAACTTCGCCCTGAAATCTGCACACTCGATTGCGGCTCGCTGAATTTCGGCAATGGGGCCTATATTGGCACGGCTGATATTTTGCGCGACATGGCTAAGCGCATTCAGGCGGCGGGCGTCAAGCCCGAGATCGAATGTTTCGAACTGGGCCATATCTGGCTGGCGAAACAGCTGATTGTCGAAGGGCTGATCGACGCGCCGCCTCTCTTTCAGCTGTGCACCGGCATTCCCTGGGGCGCGGAAGCCACGACAGAAACCATGCTGACCATGCGCAACCATCTGCCCAGCGGCGCCAACTGGGCCGGTTTTGCCATTGGCCGCAGCCAGATGGCCTTTGTTGCGCAGTCCATGCTGCTGGGCGGCCATGTGCGCGTGGGCCTTGAGGACAATATCTGGCTGGATAAGGGTGTTTATGCCTCGAATGGTTCACTTGTGACACGCGCCAAGGAGATTATCGAGCGTTTGGGCGGGCGGGTGCTGACCTCTGCCGAAGCCCGGGCCAAGCTGGGACTGGTGAAGCAGCGGTGAGGGTTTACCCTCACCCTAACCCTCTCCCAAGGGGAGAG
>DAIMHB010000307.1:0-3275 GCA_036723545.1 Beijerinckiaceae bacterium | reverse complement strand
GGGTTGTCACCTTGTCTGCAACAATCAGGGCGGCGGCAGCATTGATGAGCGCGATGTCCCGATAGGCATTGCGTTCACCGCTCAGCACATTGCGCAGGGCCTGCGCATTGTAATCTGGATCGCCGCCCTTGAGGTCAGCGGCTTTTGACAGATTCAGGCCTGCCTCCTGCGGGGTGATTTCGAAGCTGCGGATTGTGCCATGCGCCAAAGCCACAACCTTGGTCGGGCCGGTGGTGGTGATTTCGTCCAGCCCGTCCGAGCCATGCACCAGCCAGACATGCTCCGAGCCCAGTGTGTTCAGCACATGCGCCAGCGGTTCGGCCCACGAGGCTGAAAACAGCCCAAGCACCTGCCGCCTCACGCCGGCGGGATTGGACAAAGGCCCGAGCAGGTTAAAGATAGTGCGCGTGCCCAGTTCGCTGCGCACCGGCGCGACATGGCGCATGGCGGCATGGTGTGTCTGCGCCATCATGAAGCCCAGACCGGCCTCCTGAATCGAGCGTGTCACCGCTTCCGGCGCAATACCGATTTTAACGCCCAGCGCCGAGAGAATATCCGACGAGCCGGACTTGCTGGAGGCGGCGCGGTTGCCATGTTTGGCCACCGGCACACCGCAGGCCGCCACAAGAATTGCGGCCAGTGTCGAGACATTATAAGAGCCCGCGCCATCGCCGCCCGTGCCGACAATGTCAATGGCATCGTCAGGGGCGCTGACTTTCAGCATTTTGCCCCGCATGGCGCTGACCGCACCCGAAATTTCATCCACAGTTTCGCCGCGCACCCGCAGCGCCATCAGAAAGCCGCCCATCTGCGCTGGTGTAACTTCGCCCGACAAAATGGTGTTGAAGGCCAGCTCGGCCTCCGTGCGGCTGAGGCTGCTGCCGGTGGCGATTTTGGCGATGAGAGGTTTGAACTGTTCCATATTAAGCCTTTATCGAGGGGCTAAAATGCGGATGTTTTGAGTTCCAGTCCGCAGCAAGATCAAGAAAGTTTTTAAAAATCTGGTGTCCATGTTCCGAGAGGATGCTTTCGGGATGAAACTGCACTCCATGAATGGGCAATGTTTTATGCGAGAGGCCCATGATCAGGCCATCTTCGGTGGAGGCGGTGACCTCAAGGCTGTCGGGCAGGGTGGCCTGATCAACAATCAGTGAATGATAGCGCGTGCCCTGCAGCGGGCCGTTGATGCCGCGAAACACCTGCCGCGCCTTATGCTGGATGGTGCTGAGCTTGCCATGAATGGGCAGTGGCGCACGGATGACATCGCCGCCAAAGGCATCCCCAATGGCCTGATGCCCAAGACACACGCCAAACATCGGAATTTTATCGCCCGCAGCCTTGATCAGATCAAGACAGATACCGGCCTCTTTCGGGGTGCAGGGGCCGGGCGAGAGCACGATCGCGTCCGGATTTTCAGCGATCACCTCGTCAACGGTGATCTCGTCATTGCGGCGAACATCGACGTCCGCGCCAAGCGCACCCAGATAATGGACAAGATTCCAGGTGAAACTGTCGTAATTATCAATGAGAAGAACGCGCATTGTTCAACAAGCCCTTTTGACGACCCCCTGCGGCGCAGGTTGTTACGCCTTTTTGGGATGTAGCAGGCCTGTCGTCAAGAGATTAAGCGATGACCAGACGCAATCCGACAATAATCAGCACACCTGCAAGAATGGGCCGCAGTACACCTTCCGGCAGTTTGGGCGCAAGTTTGCTGCCGATGACAATACCGGGCAGCGACCCTATCAGCAGGGACACCAGCAGCAGCCAGTTGACCGATCCGATCCACCAGTGACCAATGCCGGCCAGTAAGGTCAGCGGCACGGCATGGGCAATATCCGAACCCACAATACGCACCACCGGCAATTTCGGATAGAGAATCAGCAGGGCTGTCACCCCCAGCGCACCCGCGCCCACTGATGAAATGGAGACAAGAACCCCCAGAACAGCGCCGGTGAGAATGGTGAGCAGCGCTGTGCGTTGCGGGTTGTCCTCACCCGAATGACGCGCGGCAAAGGCCAGAATTTGCGTGCGGAACAAAAGGGTGAGAGAGGTCAGCAGCAAGGCTATGCCCAGCATGAAGGAGATCAGCGCCGAGGTTTTTGCGCTTTGCAGGCCAAAGTTCTGAATTGCATATATGGTCATGATTGTGGTTGGCACCGAACCGGCGGCCAGAAGCCCTGTGACGCGCCAGGCGATGGTTTTGCCAAGGCCATGCACGAGTGTGCCGCCCGATTTGGTGACCGCAGCGTAAAGCAGGTCTGTTCCCACCGCTGTCGCCGGATGCACCCCAAACAACAATACGAGAATAGGGGTCATCAGGGAGCCGCCGCCTACCCCCGTGAGGCCGACAATCAGCCCGACGAACAGGCCGGAAAGTGGATAGAGCGGGTCAATGGACAGTAAGAATGACATGATATCCCCAATGTTGCAGCTTTATTTGTGCATTGCAACAGTCATAAACCGGGATAGATTTTTGTCAATATATAAATTCTACAAAAATACTATAATAATAAACTGAATCAAAAATCATCATATATTCAAAGGCATATTAAAAGTGCCGGGAGCATTTTATTCGACACGCTCAGGATGACGGGGAGCATTAGGCCCATCTGAACGCAACATCTCTACCCTTCATCCTCCAGATCAAACAGGCGGAACTGCGGTGTTGTTGCGGCGGGTTCAGCAAGGCCCAAATATTTGAAGGCGTGCGGTGTGAGCAGCCTTCCGCGCGGCGTGCGCTGCAAAAAGCCCTGCTGCAACAAATAGGGCTCGATAATATCCTCAATCGCGTCGCGCGGCTCGGAAAGCGCGGCGGCAATGGTCTCGATACCCACCGGCCCGCCGCCGAAATTCACCGCCACCATTTCCAGATAGCGCCGGTCCATCTGGTCAAGGCCGATGGCGTCCACATCCAGCAATTTCAACGCTTTATCGGCCACCGCACGGGTGACGCTCGGCACGCCATCGACAATGGCAAAATCGCGCACACGGCGCAGCAAGCGCCCGGCAATGCGCGGGGTGCCGCGGGCCCGACGCGCGATTTCATTGGCACCATCGGCGGACATGGGAATATTCAGCACCCGCGCGCCGCGCGCCACAATGCCCTCCAGTTCCTCGACTGTATAAAAATTCAGCCGCATCGGAATGCCAAAGCGGTCGCGCAAGGGGGTGGTGAGCAGGCCCGCCCGTGTTGTGGCCCCCACCATCGTGAATTTGGACAGATCAATTTTAACCGAGCGCGCCGCCGGCCCCTCGCCGATGATCAGATCAAG
>DAIMHB010000306.1:0-3293 GCA_036723545.1 Beijerinckiaceae bacterium | reverse complement strand
TCGCCAAGCAGCTGGCGACGAAACTGCCGAAATTTCTCTATGACAAAGCCCGCCGCGCTGAAGAATTCACCCGTGGTTTTCTCACCGGCGGCACCTTGTTCGAGGAGCTTGGCTTTTATTATGTCGGGCCGATTGACGGGCATAATCTCGACCATCTGCTGCCTGTGCTGAAAAATGTGCGTGATGCCCCCACCGGCCCGATTTTGCTGCATGTGGTGACGCAAAAGGGCAAGGGCTATGCGCCGGCCGAGGCCTCCGCCGATAAATATCACGGGGTGAGCACCTTTGATGTCATCACCGGTGCGCAGGCCAAGCCCAAGGCCAATGCGCCCGCCTATACGCGGGTTTTTGCTGAAAGTCTGGTGAAGGCGGCGGCTAGGGATGATAAAATTGTCGCCGTAACCGCCGCCATGCCCAATGGTACCGGCCTTGATCTGTTTGGCAAGGCCTATCCCGCCCGCACTTTTGATGTCGGTATTGCCGAGCAACATGCCGTGACCTTTGCCGCTGGCCTTGCCACCGAAGGCTACAAGCCCTTCTGCGCGATTTATTCGACCTTTCTGCAACGCGCCTATGATCAGGTGATGCATGATGTGGCATTGCAAAAGCTGCCTGTGCGCTTTGCCATAGACCGCGCCGGTCAGGTGGGGGCGGATGGCGCCACCCATGCCGGTTCGTTTGATCTGGCCTATCTGTGCTGTCTGCCGGAAATGGTGGTGATGGCGCCCAGTGACGAGGCCGAACTGGTGCATATGGTGGCCACCGCCGCCGCCTATGATCATGGGCCGATCGCCTTCCGCTATCCGCGTGGCGAGGGTGTGGGCGTCGATATGCCGGAATTTGGCGTGCCACTGGCCATTGGTAAGGGGCGGATGGTGAAGCAGGGCAGCCGCATTGCCATTCTCTCGCTCGGCACCCGTCTGGCGGAAAGCCTGAAAGCGGCGGAGGAGCTGGAGGCGCGCGGCCTGTCCACCAGCGTGGCCGATGCCCGTTTTGCCAAGCCGGTGGATCGTGATCTGGTTCTGACGCTGGCGCAGAGCCATGATGTGCTCATCACCATTGAGGAAGGCTCCATCGGTGGCTTTGGCGTGCAGGTTCAGCAGCTCCTGAGCGAGGAAGGCATTTTTGATAAGGGGCTGAAATTCCGCTCCATGATCTTCCCGGATGCTTATATTGACCATGACAAGCCGGAAAAGCAGATGGCCCGCATGGGGCTTGATGCGGCAGGCATTGTGGCCAAGGTGCTGAATATTTTGGGCAAAGATGTGGTTAAGGTGGCGGGGTCTGTGGCTTAGCCCCACCCCTGACCCCTCCCCGCAAGGGGGAGGGGGAATGAGAGATCATCTTTCCCCACGCGGGGAGGGGAAATGAGAGATACTACCCAGCTTCCCTCCCCCTTGTGGGGAGGGACTGAGGGTGGGGGAACAGAGGAATTGCTTATGACATCAGGCAAATCACGGGGTTCTGTTCCTTCTCCGGCCAAGCGTGAGCAGGCCCGCACTATGCGCAAAAATATGACGGAATGCGAAGCCATTTTATGGGCTGGGCTGCGTCGGGGCATTCAGCTTGAGGGCAGTCATTTTCGCAGACAAGTGATCATCGGCCCTTATATTGCGGATTTTTGCTGTTATGCCGCACGTTTGGTGATCGAAGTTGATGGCGAGCAGCATGGCTATGATGAGATTGCAGCACAAGATGCGCGACGCGACGCATATATCAAAGCGCAGGGGTTTCGGATTTTGCGGTTCAGCAATCACCTTATACGCACGGAGCTGGCGAGTGTGTTGGAGACAATTTGGGTTGCTGTGCAGGACAATCATTTTAACCCCCACCCCTGACCCCTCCCCGCAAGGGGGAGGGGGAATGATAGATCATCTTTCCCCACTCGAGGGGGAGTAAAGAGCGATCCTCCCTCCCCCTTGTGGGGAGGGATTGAGGGTGGGGGGCGAGATACGACTTTCTATTTTCGTGCTTTTCTTTAAAGCTGACCTTATGACAACATCAGTGCCCCAGCCATGACCCAGCGCGCCGACCTTGCCCTTGTGGCGCGTGGGCTGTTTGAAAGCCGCGCAAAAGCCCGTGAGGCCATTGAGGCGGGGCTGGTGCGCGTCAATGGCGTGGTGCTGACCAAGCCCGCGACGCTGCTGGATGAACAGGCCGAGGTTGAGGCGCGCGCGCCTTACCCCTGGGTGTCGCGCGGCGGGGTCAAACTTGCGGCAGCACTGCACCATTTCCACATCAATCCGCAGGGCCGGTATTGTCTTGATGTTGGCGCTTCTACAGGCGGCTTCACCCATGTATTGCTTTCGGGCGGGGCGGCGCATGTGGTGGCGGTGGAGGTGGGGCATGGCCAGTTGCACCCCTCCTTGCAGGATGATCCGCGCCTGACCCATTATGAGCATCAGGATGCGCGGCTGCTGACACCCGAACATCTCAAACAGCCGCCGTCGCTGATTGTGTGTGATGCCAGTTTCATTTCACTGAAGATTGTGCTGCCGCCGGTCTTGCGGCTGGCGGCACAACCTGCGCAACTGATTGCGCTGATCAAACCGCAATTCGAGGCCGGACGCAGCGACACTAAAAAAGGCATCGTGCGTGATGCAAAGGTGCATCAGCAGATTTGTGTCGATATGATCGGGTTTTTTGAAGCGCTGGGCTGGGTTGCCCGCGACATTATTGCGTCGCCGATTACCGGCGGCGATGGCAATCAGGAATTTCTTATGTGTGCGGATAAATCATGACTATTCATATTGAACGGCTGGGGCAAAAGGGTGAGGGCATTGCGGCAGGCCCGCTCTATGTGCCTTATGCCCTGCCCGGCGAAGAGGTGCGTGTGGCCAGAACAGGCGATAAAATCCGCCTTGTTGAGGTGCTTAAAGCCAGCCCGGACCGCATTGCCCCTGTCTGCCCGCATTATACGCTGTGTGGCGGCTGCGCGGTGCAGGCCTATGCGCCGCCCGCCTATCAGGCCTGGAAGCGCGGATTGGTGGTGGATGCGCTGAAGTTTCACAAAATCGAAACCGAAGTCCGTCCTTTGCAAAATGTGCATGGTGCGGGGCGGCGGCGTGTGACCTTTCATGCGCGGGCCGAGCAGGGCAGGGCCACGGTTGGTTTTATGCAGGCGCGCAGTCATGATCTGATTGCCATTGAGGCCTGCCCTTTGCTGGACCCGGCGCTGGACGGGGCGCTCAGCGCAGCGCGCGCGGTGGCGCAGGCGGTGGCCCATCGCGGCAAGCCGCTGGATATTGTCATCAGTGCCACCGAAACCGGCCTTGACATTGACCTTCGAGGAC
>DAIMHB010000305.1:0-3333 GCA_036723545.1 Beijerinckiaceae bacterium | reverse complement strand
ATCTGGAGCGCCGCGCCGATCATACGATGGACGCCCTGCCCGATCACCCCGTCATGCGCCGCTGGTGGGACGCCATGAAAGACCTGATGCAGACTCACGCGGATGGTGCGCCCAAAGCCGTGCCGCTGCGCGAAGTGTTTTTCATGGCCTGACCTATGCCCACCATTGCTGTTCTTGATATTGGCAAAACCAACATAAAACTGGTGCTGTTTGACGCCAAAGGCCATGTTTTATGGCAAAAGGCACAGGCCAACAGGCCGCTGACCGATGGGCCATATCCCCATGCCGATGTGGAGGGCATCTGGGCCTTTGTGCTCGCCGCCTTGCGCGAGGCCCATGCGGCACATAAAATCGACGTGATTGTGCCCACCACCCATGGCGCCACCGGCGCTTTGGTGGATGAGGACGGCCTTGTTCTACCCATCATGGATTATGAATTCACCCGCCTGAATGAGATTGCGCCGCTCTATGCGCCGATGCGGCCCGGTTTTGCGCAAAGCTATTCGCCGGATCTGCCGACCGGCCTCAACCTGGGCCGCCAGCTGGCCTGGCAGGTCTGGCACCATGCGGAGGCCGCGGAACAGGCCCGCTATATGCTGACCTATCCGCAATATTGGCTCTGGCGGCTGACCGGCGCGCTCGCCTCAGAAATCACCTCGCTCGGCTGCCACACCGACCTCTGGCTGCCCAATGCGGGCCGCCCCTCAAGCCTTGCCGATGCGCTGGACCTCACGCGCCGAATGCCGCCGCTTGCCCCCGCATGGGCCGAAATGGGCTGGCTGAGGCCGGAAATTTGCCGTCTGACCGGCCTTGATGCTGTGCCGGTACTCTGCGGCATTCATGACTCCAATGCCGCGCTGCTGCCCTATCTGCTGACCCGAAAAGCGCCCTTTACCGTGCTCTCCACCGGCACATGGGTTGTCCTGATGGCGGTGGGCCATGCGCTGGATCATTTACACGCTGAAGACGATATGATGGCCAATATCGACGCCACAGGCCGCCCCACAGCCTGCGCCCGCTTTATGGGCGGGCGGGAATATGGCGAAATCAGCGGAGATTGCACCACAGAGCCCGATGCGCGCACAGCAGAAATCCTTATGGCACAAGGGGTGTTCGCTCTGCCCGCGTTCAGCCCGCATGGCGGGCCCTATGCCAGCCGCAAGGGCAGCATCACCGGCATCTTGCCTCCCGAAGCACGCTCCAGCCTCGCCACACTCTATTGCGCGCTGATGAGCGACCATATTTTGAGCAAAATGGGGGTCTGCACGGGCGACATCATCATTGATGGCAGCTTTGCCAGAAACGCATTGTTCTGCGGCCTGCTGGCGCAATTCAGGCCTGCACAAACCGTGCTCTGCGCGGCCGATCAGGCGGGTACAGCCCGCGGTGCGGCCATGCTGGTCCACTGGCCCAACAGCCGTTTCGAAGTGGAGATTGCCCCTGTGGCCGCGGCCAACCTTGCCGGACTGGCGGATTATCGCAGCGCATGGCTGGAAAAACTCGGGAGCGTCGCCTCAAGGGCTTAACGACCCTCACTTTAAATGCGGCAGGGCAGCTCTCGCCTGCCCTCACGCCAATTCGATCTGGACAATATCGTCGGCATCAAGCTGAAACGCCTGATAAATCAGCCTGTTGAGCTGTGATGTGTCCGGCTGGCCTGCAATCAGCCCATCCACAACCCGCTCAATCTCGGCATCCAGCGCGGCGCTGATGCGCGGAAAGGGCAGGCGCTCCAGATCACCGCGCAAAACCTTATGCGTTGAAAACAAACGGGAAAACATATATTGAAACACCCTGGAATTTAAAAACCCCAGCACCGTTTTAAGGCTCAGACCCGGCATATGCGGAATGAGAATATTCGCGCTGTTGAGGGTGAGGGTTTGCCGGTCGTCATAGGCAAAGACCAGCGTTTTCGAGATGAATTTATACACCAGCTTTTCACGCACACGATAAAACTCAGCTTTGGCGGCCTGCTGAAAGCGCTCCGGCTCATAGAGAATAAAGCTGCGCGGCGGCCCCAGACGAAAAGGCAGAATATCCCGCCCTTTGACTATAGCTTCACTCCCCGGCGCGGGCTGGTCTTTGACAAAGGCGGCATTATTGCCGGTGACAAGGCCAAGTGCCCACTCCGCATGACCTTTCAAGGTGATATACTCATGTTCAAACAGCTTTTTAAGCAGCCTGTCCTGCGCTTCTGTGGCCTGAATATCAAAGGCAAAATAATCATTGGCCAGAAACCGGCTCTGCTCAATGCTGTAAGCGGCCTTGACCCCTTCAATCACAACCCTTGCACCCGCCTGCGGCACAGCTTTCACCAGATCCATGCGGATGACGGGCGTAAAAACGCCGGAAAATACCCGCCCCAGTTTCACGATACGTTTGATCTGGGTTCGCCGCAAAATCAGCTCCCGCACATCGGCATGAAGCCGGATTTTCAATATGGATTCGGGCAGAATAAACGACAAAGACCCGCCCTCTTTCAGCATATCTATGGATTTTGCCAAAAACAGCGAAAAGGCCTCCTGTGAACGGATCGCAGAGCGCGCGGTGCGCATGGGTTTTGCGCGGGTATAGGTGCCCCAGGGCGGATTGGTGGCAATAAAATCCACCCCTTGCGGCAGGCCCGACAGCACCGGTGGCCATGCCCCCCCTTCCCCCGTGGCCAGCATGTCCATACATTCCACCTGCGGCCGGATATCCGCAAACGGAAAGGCCAGCAGCAGATTGATGCGGGCAATCCGCGTGGCCAGCGCATCAATGTCAAAACCGTAAAGTGCATTCAGCCCCAGCCCGAGAATGGCGGCGGCATTGAGCAGATATTGTCCTGTGCCGCAGCATGGATCGAGAAAGGATGAGGGCGCGCCCTGCGCGGTGCCCAATGCCGCCCGCACAATATCCACCGGGGTATAATAGGACCCTCTGGTGGACTTATCCCCTTCCATGCTCAAGGCCTGATACATCAAACCCAGAATATCGTCCCCCTCAATATCATGAAAACACTGATATAAATGTTCATAGAGAGAGAGGTTCACACCGGGGGCAAGGGCGGCGTGCCAGTCTTTCATTTCCTGTTCAACGGCGCGGCGGCGCCATGAATGAAACGATGTGATACGGGGTCCATCAGCGCCCTCGATCCGCACCACATCACCAGAGAGCTCCAACAAACGCATCGCAACACAAAACAGCACCGCCGTCATATCCAGGTCCGCCGCCCGCACAAGCGCAAGCACCCGCGCTGCCGCGCTGCGCCCCCCCGCCTGTGTCGTATATTCCGCCGGAATAAAGCGCAGGCGTGAGCTTGTTTTATTGGCGCGGGTGCGCAAACGCTCCACC
>DAIMHB010000304.1:0-3373 GCA_036723545.1 Beijerinckiaceae bacterium | reverse complement strand
CGAAAAGGGCGGCGGTTCTTTCGCCACAGGTGCGGTGTCCTGCGGCTCCTCCGGTTTTTTGTTTGAATCTATGCGGGCCACCAGCGCCGTTTCGATTTCCAGCTGTGCGATCGCCTCCTCAAGCGACTTGGTTTCGCGATCGATGTCGGCTTCGGAGACCGGCGGATCAAGAATGCGCAACTGCTTGACCAAGGCCCGGCGTGCCCGCTCATAAATAGCATCTCGGGCTTCGGGGCTATTGTTCGGGAGTGCGGAAACAGCCCGGGCTATCAGTTGATAATAATCTGCCATAGGTCCCTAAAATCATACCTTCCGGGAAGCGTCAACCGTGGTGGTTTAGTCCTGAAAGGGGTTGTGAACGAGAATTGTATCTTCACGCTCAGGACTTGTCGATAATAAGGCAATCGGCGCGCCAATCAACTCCTCAATGCGCCGGACATATTTAATGGCTTGCGCGGGCAGGTCGGCCCAGGAGCGGGCATTGGCGGTTGTGCCGTCCCAGCCTTCGATAATTTCATACACCGGTTCAACACGCGCCTGTGCCGCCTGGCTTGCTGGCAGACGGTCAATCACCGCACCATCCAGCTTGTAATGCGTGCAGACTTTAATTTCCTTGAACCCGTCCAGAATGTCGAGCTTGGTCAGGGCAATGCCATCAATGCCGGAGGATTTGACGGTCTGGCGCACCAATACGGCGTCAAACCAGCCACAGCGGCGCGGACGCCCTGTCACGGTGCCAAATTCATGGCCGCGTTCGCCGATGCGCTGGCCGGTCTCGTCGGACAGTTCGGTGGGGAAGGGGCCACCGCCCACACGGGTGGTATAGGCTTTGGCAATGCCCAGCACATAGCCGATGGCTTTGGGGCCGAGGCCGGAGCCGGTGGCCGCATAGCCCGCTGTGGTGTTGGAGGAGGTGACAAAGGGATAGGTGCCGTGGTCCACATCCAGCAGGGCACCTTGTGCGCCTTCAAACAGAATGCGTTTGCCCGCGCGGCGCAATCCGTCGAGCAGGTCCCATGTGGCATCCATATAGGGCAGAATTTCGTGAGCCACGGCCATCAGTTCGGCGCGGATATCGGCAGGGTTGAGGTCGGGCAGGCCGAGCCCGCGCCGCAGCGGGTTGTGATGGGCCAGCAGACGGGCGATTTTCTCATTCAATGTGTCCGGTTCAGCCAGATCCATCACGCGGATGGAGCGGCGGCCCACTTTGTCCTCATAGGCCGGGCCGATGCCGCGCTTGGTGGTGCCGATTTTGGTGCCCTCGGTGGTGGCACCTTCGCGGTGGGCGTCCAGCTCGCGGTGGAGGGAGAGGATCAGCGGCGCATTTTCGGCCAGTTTGAGATTGTCAGGGGTGATCTCCACGCCCTGTGACCGCAATTTGGCGATTTCAGCCACGAGGTGATGCGGGTCAACCACCACACCATTGCCAATCACCGACAATTTGCCGGGGCGCACAATGCCGGAGGGCAGCAGCGACAGCTTATAGACCTTGCCGTCAATCACCAGCGTGTGGCCGGCATTATGGCCGCCCTGAAAGCGCACAACCACGTCGGCCTCTATCGACAGCCAGTCGACGATTTTGCCTTTGCCTTCATCGCCCCATTGGGCGCCCACTACGACCACATTTGCCATGCGCATTGCCTTCACATCGAAAAAAAAGCCCCGGCGCAAGGCCGAGGCTTATTGCAGGTGAGGTTTAACGAATGATGACAGGGATGTAAAGCCGCAGCCCGACAGCCGCACTGTGCTTTGTGCATAACTGCACTGAATAAAGAGCGTAAATCTCTTGCCAGATCCTCTGATAGGACTATCACCAGCAGTTCAGAACATTTGATGGGGCGCGGCGTGTATTCATTTGCATTCAGGGCATTTCACAGCTTTTATACCCGTGGCTGGCTGATTTTATTCGTTGTCATGCTGATGTGGGCGGCCAATATCATTGCGGGGCGGCTGGCGGTGGGGCAGATTTCGCCGATGACGCTGGTGTCCCTGCGCTGGCTGATTGTGAGTGCGATTATGGCTTTCTCCCAGCGCCGCACCATCCGCGCCGATTTAACACGCCTCAGATCGTCCTGGGTGTTGCTGATTCTGGGCGGGGCACTGGGGTTTACCGGTTTTAACGCGCTGTTTTATGTGGGCGCGCATTATACCAGCGGCGTGAATATTGCGATTATTCAGGGGGCTCTGCCGGTGTTCACTATGCTGGGCGCGCTGCTGGTGTTTCGCGCCCGTTTCTCGCCGCTGCAGATTGCCGGTCTTGTGCTGACGCTGGCCGGTGTTGGCATCGTGGCGACGAAGGGGGATCTTGCCAGCCTCTCCACTCTGCGCTTCAACATTGGCGATGTCGATATATTGCTCGCCTGTCTGTTTTATGCTGCCTATACGCTGGCGTTGCGGGGGCGGCCAAATGTCTCGGCGCTGGGGCTGTTTGCGGTGATGGCGGGCGTTGCCTTTGCCACTTCACTGCCTTTGCTGGCCTGGGATGTGCTTTATGGCGATTTTTTCTGGCCGACACCCAAAGGACTGGTGATTTTACTGTATGTGGCGCTGTTTCCCTCGCTGATCAGCCAGATTTTCTTTATCCGAGGTGTGGAGCTGATCGGCCCGGCGCGGGCAGGGCTGTTTGTCAATCTGATTCCCGTTCTGGGCGCGATCATGTCGATTGTGTTTCTGGGTGAGGCCTTTGCGCTTTATCATATTCTGGCGCTGGGGCTGGTGCTGGCGGGGATATGTATTGCCGAGAGCGTGGGGCGGTGAGGTTTAAAGTTCCGCCTCAGCCGTAAATCCAAAATTATGAACGGGCACATTCAAAGGATAAAATGTAACAGTAAAACTTACATTAGATAAATCCGTGACCTCGTTTTGCACACCTTCAGGCAAATTTTTAAATGTAAGCTTTGGTGGTATACGCATAGGTGAGCTAAATATAACTCTGAAAGAATTTTGAGCAATTCCAATAATTAATGGATTACCCGGCAAATCATTTCTCACTGTCGTTTTTACTATATCATCATTTAACATATTTAAGAAAATTTTCGCCACCTCGCCTTTTTGCTCCTCTAAATTTATGTTTGGCGCAAGAGTCAATTGAAGAGAGTGTATCTGTTTTTGATACTGACTAATCAGTGCTGTAATTAGTGCGTCTTTTTGGTTAGCTGAATTTAGTTTAGAGTCATAAGATTGAAGGAGCCTTAATTGAATTTCTGAATCTGAAAGTTTTTCATTTAAATTAATAATACCATTTTTCATTATCTCAATGTCAAATTTAGTTGAAAAAACGCCATCTTCAATTCTTTGATTTTGTTTGTCCGAATTTAATTGGATTTTTAAATTCTCGTATACAGATTTTCCATTTATATAGGCACCGAAAATA
>DAIMHB010000303.1:0-3387 GCA_036723545.1 Beijerinckiaceae bacterium | reverse complement strand
GCCTATGTGGAGCGTGACAGCGATAGACCGGTGATCGAGCTGGGGCCCGGCACGGGGCCGGTGACCGAGGCGCTGCTGGCTCAGGGTGTCGCGCCCGAACGCTTGGTGCTGATTGAGTTCAACCCCGATTTTTGTGCGGCCCTGCGCCACCGGTTTCCGGCTGTCACAGTGATCATGTGTGATGCTTATGCGCTGGCCCAAACCCTAGAGGCTGCAGGCATTGACCATGTTTCTGCGATTGTGTCCAGCCTGCCTTTGCTCACCCATTCGGAAGCCAAGCGGCTCAAATTGCTGGATGATGCCTTTGCCGCGCTCAAATCCGGCGGGCCTTTTGTGCAATTCACCTATAGTTTTCAATCGCCTATACCTTTGACCGTGGCCGATCAGCCTGTGGCGGGCATTATTGCCGAGGTTTCGCCGGTGATCTGGATGAATTTGCCGCCTGCCCGTGTCTGGGCCTATCGGTCGGCGGGCTTTGCTTTTGATCCTGAACTGGACTATTCACCTCTCTCATTGTCGGACTTCATGCGGGACAAGACCGAAAAACTGCGTGAGGATCGCCATGTAAAACCGGCCATTGCCTTTTTAAAGCGTATTGGCCAGCATTTTGATAAGGATAAGTCACCGCACTGACGCCTTGAAACCAGAGATGTCTATGAGCACTGTTGAAACACCGCAGCCTCGCCAGATAGCTGCCCGCGACCGGATGATTGTTGCGCTGGATGTGCCCACGCCGCAGGCCGCCCGCGCGCTGGTGCGCGAACTGGGGGACTCAGTCAGCTTTTACAAGGTGGGTATGGAGCTGGTTTATGCCGGTGGGCTTGATCTGGTCAAAGATCTGATCGCGCAGGATAAACAGGTGTTTGTGGACCTGAAGCTGCACGATATTCCCAATACGGTGGCGCGCGCCGCCGCGCAAATTGCGCAACTGGGTGCAAGTTTTCTCACCGTTCACGCTTTTCCGCAGACCATGAAGGCCGCCAAAGCCGGAGTGGCAGGTTCGGGCCTGAAGATTCTGGCGGTTACGGTGATGACCTCCTATGATGATGCCGACCTTGCCGAGGCAGGCTATGCCTGCACAGTGAAAGAGCTGGTGGCGCGCCGCGCGGCGCAGGCCCGGCAGATCGGCATTGACGGATTGATTCTCTCGCCCGAAGAGCTGGTGGCCACCCGGGCGCAGCTTGGCCCTGATATGCTGTTGATCACGCCCGGCATTCGCCCGGCAGATGCGGCGCATGGCGACCAGAAGCGCGTGATGACCCCGGCACAGGCGATGGCTGCGGGCGCGGATTATCTGGTGATCGGGCGTCCTGTGACACAAGCCGAGAATCCGCGTGCCCGCGCGGATGCGATTGTGGTTGAGATTGAGCAGGGGTTGCAAAAATGAAAACGCCGGGCGTACCTCCGGCCCGGCGTTTGCACAATGCGGTTGCCTGAAGCCACCGAACACTTGCAATGAATGTAAAAGCAGATGATGAAATAAATATGAAAATAGGGTTCGAACCTTTGAAGTTTGAATCAATCTTTATGTGAGTGTTTCCTCTTCTTTCATCCTTCGACAGGCTCAGGATGAGAGGAGAGGGAAGTGTTCGCATCAAAGGCAGTGTGAAAGCCAATTTTACGAGGAAAATGCACATGGCTAAGGGTTATATTGTTGGAAATCTGACGGTGCTGGATGTGGAAGGCTATAAGGCCTATGCGGCTGCGGCCACCGAAGCGCAAAAAATCTATGGTGGCCGCCCGATCGTGCGCGGCGGCAAATGCGAGATTGTTGAGGGCGAGGCCCGTATGCGGCAGGTGGTGCTGGAATTTGACTCTTATGAGCAGGCCAAGACCTATTTTTTCTCGCCCGAATATCAGGCGGCCCGCAAATTGCGCAATGGCATCAGCATTGGCGATCTGGTTGTGGTTGAAGGCGTGGAATGATGAAGCTCGTTGTTGTGGGCGCTGCCGGCCGCATGGGCCGGATGCTGATCAGAACCATTGCCGAGATGCCGGAGCTTACCCTTCATGCGGCCATTGAAAGCGCCCGCTCGCCGCATTTGGGCGCTGACAGCGGGGTTTTGGCTGGTCTGCCCGCCAATGGCATCGCCGTGACATCGGACGCGCTGGCGGCCTTTGTTGATGCCGATGCTGTGGTGGATTTTACGGTGCCGCAGGCCACCGTGGAATTTGCGGCGCTGGCGGCACAGGCCCGCATTGTGCATATTGTCGGCACAACGGGTCTTGATGCGGCGGATCTGGCCGCATTAAGCGCGGCGGCGCGCCATGCGGTGATTGTGCGCTCCGGCAATATGAGTCTGGGGGTCAATCTGCTCGGGGCGCTGGTCAAACGGGTGGCCACAACATTGGGCGAGGATTTCGATATTGAAATTGTCGAAATGCACCACCGCATGAAAGTGGATGCCCCTTCGGGCACGGCATTGCTGCTGGGTGAGGCGGCTGCTGCCGGGCGCGGCATTGATCTTACCAGCCATTCGGAGCGTGGCCGCGATGGCATCACCGGCGCGCGTCAAGCCGGCACTATTGGTTTTGCCTCGCTGCGCGGCGGCACGGTTATCGGCGATCATACGGTTATTTTTGCAGGTCGTGGCGAGCGTATCGAGCTGGCGCATAAGGCTGAGGACCGCACGGTCTTTGCCCGCGGCGCGCTGAAAGCCGCGCTCTGGGCCAAGGGCCGCAAGCCGGGGCTCTATTCGATGATGGATGTGCTGGGGCTGAGTGATTTTTGAACCTCGCTTCAGCTTAGTGATCATCTGACGCGTGTTATGGCCGGACCTGTTCCGGCCATTCCTAAAATAAAGGCGTGGATACGCGGATCAAGTCCGCGTATGACGGCAAGAATAAGGTCATTTTTTAAGGAGAAACATATGTCTGAGCGGCTTCTGGTGCTGGTGCGGCACGGCCAGAGTGATTGGAACCTGAAAAACCTGTTCACCGGCTGGCGTGATCCCGAATTGACCCCGCTGGGTGTGGAGGAAGCCACCCATGCCGGTCAGCGCCTCAAAGCGCTGGGGGTGCAGTTTGATGTTGCCTTCACTTCCAATCTGGTGCGGGCGCAAAACACCTGCAAGCTGATTTTGGGTGAGCTGGGCCAGTCCTCACTCGCAACCATCCGTGAGCAAGCGCTGAACGAGCGGGACTATGGCGACCTTTCCGGCCTCAACAAGGATGATGCGCGGGCAAAATGGGGCGAGGAGCAGGTGCATATCTGGCGCCGGTCTTATGACATCGCGCCGCCCGGCGGCGAAAGCCTGAAGGATACGGTGGCGCGGGTGCTGCCCTATTATTGCCAGCATATTTTGCCGCGCGTGCTGCGCGGGGAGCGGGTGCTGGTGGCCGCGCATGGCAACAGCTTGCGCGCATTGGTGATGATTCTGGACGGGC
>DAIMHB010000302.1:0-3404 GCA_036723545.1 Beijerinckiaceae bacterium | reverse complement strand
CAATCAGGCAGGCCGCGCCCACCAGATTTTGCGTATGTTCGCCAATCGCGGCAATACATTCGCGCGAGGACAGGCCGGTGGTGATAATATCCTCCACCATCAGCACGCGCGCGCCCTCCGGAATTTCAAAACCGCGACGCAGCTTGAACTCGCCATTTTCGCGCTCGACAAAAATCGCCTTGGCGCCCAAGTGGCGTGCCGTTTCATAGCCGGGCACAATGCCGCCCACGGCGGGCGACACCACCACATCAATTTTGCCAAAGGCCGCCTCAACCTTTGCCGCCAACGCCTTGCACAGCTTTTCTGTGCGGGCGGGGTCTTGAAAAATAAACATTTTTTGCAAGAACACCGGTGAGCGCAGGCCAGAGGACAGAATAAAATGTCCCTCCAGCAAAGCGCCCGCCGCACGAAACTCATTCAACACATCATCTTCGGTCATCTCAATCCCCATATGGTTGATGCTTTCATAGTCTCAACCATTGACGCGCTCAACCTTGGACACAACTTTCTTGGCCCGTAATTGCGAAATAATGGCATTGAGATGTTTCAAATCCCAAACCTCGATGTCCAGCAGCATATCCCGAAAGTCCGGAGAGCGTCCGGTCATGGTGATATTATCAATATTGCCGCCATGGTCTGATACGGTTGCCGCTATTTCCGCCAATGTGCCGGGCTCATTGAGTACGGTCACGCGCAACTGCGAGGGAAAATAGTCCTTGCGGCCCTCCTCAATGTCCCAGCGCACATCCAGCCAGCGGTCGGGCTGATCATCAAAGGCCATTAGCGCGGGGGACTGGATCGGATAGACCGTAATGCCCTCGCCCGGGGTGAGAATGCCGACAATGCGGTCTCCGGGCACGGCACCACCATCCGGGGCAAAATGCACCGGCAAATCTGAATCATGACCACGGATCGGAATGGGCGCGGGGGACTCGGCACCGCCCGCATTGGGCACCTTAAACACCAGACTCGCCGCCTTGCGCAGGCCAAACCAGCCGCTTTCATTCACATCCGGCGCAGGGCCAGCCTTGCGCTCGTCCTTAAAGTCGGAATAGACCGCGCGCACCACATCGCCGGAGAACATTTCTCCACGGCCCACAGCGGCAAACACATCATCGACATTGGTGCGGGCCAGACGCGGCAGCGCGCCTTTCAGCTTTTCAAGGGTGAAGGTCTTGCCCGCCCGCTCGAAGGCGCGTTCCACAATCTGCTGGCCAAGGCCGGAATATTGCGCCCGCACAGAGTCGCGCGTCGCCTTGCGTATGGCCGCACGGGCCTTGCCGGTGGCCACCAGCGCCTCCCATGCGGCGGGCGGCACCTGCCCTTCGGCAATGATGATCTGCACCTCGTCGCCATTGCGCAGCTCGGACAAAAGCGGCGCGACACGGCCATTGATCTTGGCCCCCACCGCATTATTGCCAATGTCGGTATGAACAGAATAAGCAAAATCAATCGGTGTCGCGCCGCGGGGCAGCGCAATCAGGCGGCCCTTGGGCGTGAAGCAAAACACCTGATCGTGAAACAGTTCCAGCTTGGTATGTTCGAGAAATTCGTCGGGATTGTCGCCTTCGGCCAGCATTTCCACAGTGCGGCGCAGCCATTGATAGGCGCGGCTCTCATGCGAGAGGGCCGCATCATCGGTAACGCGGCCATCCTTATACAAAGCATGGGCGGCAATGCCATATTCGGCCACTTCGTGCATGGCAAAGGTGCGGATCTGCAACTCGGCGCGCTGACGCCCCGGCCCCACCACAGTGGTATGGATAGAGCAATAATCATTCTGCTTGGGCGTGGAAATATAATCCTTGAAGCGGCCCGGCACAGAGGGCCATGTGGTGTGCACCACGCCCACCGCGCGGTAACAATCCTCGATCGTATCCACCAGAATGCGGAAGCCATAGACATCGGATAATTGCTCAAAGGCGATGGATTTGCGCTCCATCTTGCGCCAGACCGAATAGGGCTGCTTCTGGCGCCCCTTCACCTTGGCATTGATGCCGCGTTTGGCAAATTGCTCCGCCAGTTCCAGCTCAATACGCTTGATCAGCGCGCCGTTTTTGGTTTTCAGCTCCTCCAACCGCGCGGTGATCATCGCATAGGCATCGGGCATCAGATGGCTGAAGGCCAGATTCTCCAGCTCGTCGCGCATGGACTGCATCCCCATGCGGCCCGCCAGCGGTGCATAAATATCCAGGGTTTCCTCGGCAATGCGCGCCCGCTTTTCGGGCGGCACAAAATGAAGAGTGCGCATATTGTGCAGGCGATCGGCCAGTTTCACCAGCAAAACACGCACGTCATCGGCAATGGCCAGCAGCAGTTTACGGAAATTTTCGGCCTGAGCCGTGCGCTTGGACACGAGATCAAGCTTTTTCAGCTTGGTGAGGCCCTCCACCAGCCCGCCGATTTCCGCACCAAACAGCCGGTCAATATCTTCGCGCGTTGCGCCAGTATCTTCGATTGTATCATGAAGCACCGCCGAAACGATGGTGGCGTCATCGAGTTTCAGGTCGGTCAATATGGCCGCAACTTCCAGCGGATGGGAGAAATAGGGGTCGCCGGACGCCCGCTTCTGCGAACCATGTGCCTGCATGGCATAAACATAAGCGCGATTCAGCAGGTCCTCATTGGTCTGGGGATTATACCGCTTAACTCTGTCGACCAATTCATATTGCCGCATCATACCGGCACACTCTCCACACCACGAAACACCATATGCAATATTGCCCTGCGGGGCCGGGGATGCAAGCCATCTGCCAGCCTATATTGCCCCCGCAGCCTGAATGGCCAAAAAAAAGCGCGGCAAATATGCCGCGCCAAAAATTCAGGCCGCAATGGACGACTAATCGCCGTCATCATCGCTTTCAGCGGGCGGAACCAGTTCCTCAAGACCCCGCAAAAGGTCTTCCTCGGTCATGCGGTCAAACTGCACATCGCCGGAAGCATCGAGCGCCGGGTCGGAGGACGCCGCCAAAGCTGGCACGACCTCGCTCTCGGGCTCATCCACCTCCACATGCTTTTGCAGGGAATGGATCAGGTCTTCACGCAGGTCCGGCGCGGTGAGGGTTTCCTCGGCAATTTCACGCAGGGCAACGACGGGGTTTTTATCATTGTCACGCGGCACGGTCAGCTGGGTGCCGGAGGACAACAACCGCGCGCGATGGCTCGCAATGAGAACAAGGTCAAAACGATTTTCAACCTTATCAATACAATCTTCAACCGTGACACGTGCCATTGCAGTGTTGCTCCTCAAAAAATCAAAATCTGGAGATATTTCTTGTCTCCTACACCGCAATGCGTCCGGATGCAAGAACATGCGTGATGGCGGCGCAGCATGGCTGCCCGTTGGGTTTGGCGCCAGCAGTTTGGCCGCAAAACACGCGGCATAGGCTTAAACCAATCGCAAC
>DAIMHB010000301.1:0-3406 GCA_036723545.1 Beijerinckiaceae bacterium | reverse complement strand
GCGCTGTTATGAAAAACATGCGCGGCTCCAGCACCAGCGGGAACATTTCAGAGCCATTGGCCATGCGCCAGTTGGCGTGCCAATAGATCACGCCGCCCCCGCCCATAATCATGCCGAGCAGCGCGCCGAACAGCCCGAGCAACCCGCCCTGAATCAGAAAAACTCGCATAATCTGCCCGCGCGATGTGCCCATTGCCCGTAAAATGCCGATATTTTTCGAGCGTTGGATCACAGACACAATCAGAACCGCTGCAATTCCGAAGGCCACGGACAGGCCCACGGTGAGGCGGATCAGAGTATTGGCAAAGGTTTGGGCCTGAATGGCGGTAAAAAACTGCGCGTTGGTTTTGATCCAGCTGTCCGCTTCCACAAGGTTTGAGGCCTGAATTTCCTGCGCCAGAGTTTCGGCGGCATAAATATCCTTGACCGAAAGGTCGATATTGGTGACGCCGCCGATCATGCCGAGCAGGGATTGAGCAATGCGCAGCGCCACATAAATATTGCGCTGATTGGTGCCCTTGCTGCCCAGATCAAATATGGCTGAGATGGTCAGGGTCAGTGTGGCGCCTGTGCCCGCCTGAAGATTGATCTTGTCTCCCACCTTCACGCCAAGGTCACTGGCCAGTTCTGTGCCGATAAGAACATCCTGACTGGTGACGCGCGCCTCGCCGCTGACAATATAATCCGGCAGGCGGACAATTTTGAAATAGGTTTCGGGGTCGATGCCGGTCATGGTCACGGCCCGGCTGGCATCGCCGCGCACCACTAGTGCCGAGCCGGAGACATTGGGGGAAACGGCAATCACTTCCGGCAGATTGCGCATGCGGGTGATGATTTTCGGCCATTGATCCACCGAGGTCACGCGCTGTGTCGGCTGTTCGATGACGGGATCCTCAATTTGCCCCGCGTCAAAGCGCAAGGGGCGCGACACCTGATTGAGGGTGATCAGCTGGATATGCGGCTGCGAAGTCAGCACACGCTTGATGAAATTGGCCTGCATACCGGACAAAAGCGCGGACATGAACACAATCACACCGACACCCAGCGCAATGCCGCCAATGATAAACAGGGTTTGAAACAGCCCTTCACGCAAAAAGCGTATGGCGACAATCCAGTCAAAGGGAAGGAGGCGGTTCACGGGAAAACAGCCCTGACCCGCTGGCCGGTCAGCACGCCGGTGTTGGGCGCAATGACCGGCGCGCCTTCGCTCAAGCCGTTGAGAATTTCGGTCTGTGTTGTGCCATACAGGCCCGTTTTGACATGAATCTGAGCGGCGCGACCATCTTTAATGCTTAAAACCCATGGGTTGCCCGAAAGGGGATCATGAATATCGCGGGCGGGCAGCACAAGGGTTGCGTTGCGTCTGGCGGTTTCAATATCCACAGAAACAGTCATATCCTGCCGCAGATAGGCGGGCGGATCGGCAACATTGAGTTTAACCTCGACCGAAGCATTGGAAATATTCACCCCGGGGTTGATATAGCTGATAACGGCGTTGAATTTCTGGTCGGGATAGGCATCCGCCGAGGCCAGCGCGGTCTGGTTGAGGGCCAGAAGGCCAAGGTCGCGCTCGTCAATTTGCAGCACAAGCTGTGTTTCACCGGTTGGGGCCAGAACCAGCAAGGCATTGCCCGGCTGCACGACCGCGCCGCGCTCGACATTGCGTGTGATCAGCACCCCGTCGCGCGGGGCTGTGAGCGTGGCATAGGCGAGGCGCGACTGTGCCGTTTCATAATTGGCATGGGCCTGCCTGAGCTGGCTTTGCGCCATCACATAGTCACTGCCCCCCGGACTGTTGGTGAAAACCTGCAACTGGGCGGTGCGAACCTGTGTTTTGGCCACATCAAGGTCTTTTTGTGCCGTGTCCAGATTGGCCTGTGTTTCATAGCCGTTTTTGCTGAGCTCTGCCGCGCGGTCATAGGTTTTCTGGGCATTGACCAGATTGGCCTGGGCTTCCTTCAGGCTTTCATTGGCGCTGGGCAAAGTGAGCTGCTCCAGCTGGCGCATCCGCGATTCGGCCTGGGCAACGGCACTTTGTGCCTCGATCACCGCAGATTTGAGCTCGCGCGATTCAAGGGTGATCAATATATCGCCTTTATGGACAGTCTGCCCTTCCTCGACCTTCACATCCTCAACGGTTCCGGTGATCTGACTGCCGATATTGACGCGGTAGGGTGTTTCAACATGGCCGCTGGCCACAACAGACTGAATCAGATCGCCGCGCTTCACCACATCCACGACAATAGCTGTCCCCACCAGAATACGAGCGCTTTGCCATGCCCCAACACCAAGAGCCAGAACCACGACCAGCGTAAACCAGCGATGCGCCCAGAGACCGGAGCCAATTTTACCCAGCATTATGGTCATAATCCTTTATTGATCTGAAATCATGATCTTAAATCTTCGATGATTATGCTGTTATTTCGGATCGCAGATTTGACAGTGCATAAATTATTCGGGGCAGCCTTGCGCTGAATCAATTCATAGCTTCAAAAACAATGGATTGCGCGCCTTCCCACAGGGTTTTGCGGCCAAGCGCCGCCAAATGTTCCAGCCCTTCGGTGATGGTGAGGAAGTGATTGCCGGCAAGCTGGCCGGCTTTGCTGGCAAATTGCACCGCGCCATAGCCAAGCAGAATTTCAGTTTCGCTGACTCCGGCAGGATAGAGCAAAAATTATCCCGGCGCCGGATAGCTGGTGGCATTTTCATACGCCACGCCAAAATCAAGGTCGCCCAGCGGAATCCATACGCCCTCGCCGCTCCAGCGCACATGCACTATTTTGCTGATAAAGGGCAGATGCGCGACAAAGGCGGCGCAGGTTTTCGGCGCCATGTTCCATTCCAGCCGTGCGATAAACCGCCTGTCACCCGCCTGAATCTGAAGATGTTTTATGCGTTGCATGGGATAAATCCATTCTGTTTGAAAATATGAGACTGATGCTAGTTAAAGTCGGCTCTTTTGGCAACGCCGGAGCCTATCATTTAAGCCAAAGAAAAAGCCCGCCGGAACGGGCGGGCTTTGGACTTGAGAGGCGGGCGGTCAGAGTGCCGGATAATCGGTATAGCCTTTGGACTGCACAACATGGCCGCCATAAGCGGTTGAAATGTCGATTTCATTCAGATGCGCATTTTTCGCCATGCGGACGGAGAGGTCCGGATTGGCAATATAGGCTTTGCCCCAGGCCACAGCATCGGCATAGCCGGACTCTATGGCGGCTTCGGCGCTGGCTTTGGTGTATTTTTCATTGGCAATGATCACGCCGCCGAAAGCGGACTTGATCGCGGGCGTGAGGCTGTCTTCGGCCTGATATTCGCGTGTGAAAATAAAGGCAATCTTGCGGGCACCCAGCTCTTTCGCCACATAGGTGAACAGCGCTGCCGGATTGCTGTCGCCCATATCCTGCGC
>DAIMHB010000300.1:0-3413 GCA_036723545.1 Beijerinckiaceae bacterium | reverse complement strand
TTGATGGATATTGCCAAATTGCGCAAGGTGGGTGGGTCGACGATGTTGCCCGTTAAGCCTGCTTTACTGGCCGCTTTAGGGCTTGCGGCGGGTGAGTCTGTCGCTGTTTCGCTCGAAAATGGGCGGTTAATTGTGCAGCCGCGCCCGCAGCCGCAGTATAAGCTGGCCGATTTATTGGCGCAGACGCCGCCGCTGGCCGAGCGCAGTGTGCAGGACACAGAATGGCTGTCCGGCGCACCGGTGGGGCGTGAACGCATTTGACCCAGCGCGGCGATATTTTTCTGGTGACGCTCGACCCGGCCGCGGGCAAAGAGCAAAAGGGAACCCGACCTGTGCTTGTTGTATCGCCGGCCTTGTTCAATAAACACACAGGCACGGCTTTGGTCGTGCCGATCACCTCCGGCGGCGAATTTGCGAGGGCAGGTGGTTTTGCTGTTGCTTTGACCGGAACCGGCCTTCTGACCGGCGGTGTTGTGCGCTGTGACCAGCCCCGTATTCTCGATCTGCAAAGCCGGAATGGCAAAAAGCTCGAATCCGTGCCGGATTTCATTATGGATGAAGTTCTGGCCAAACTCTCCACACTGCTGGAATAACCCATTTTCTCATGATAGAAGCCTCAATATGACACATTCACATAGCCGTATCGCACACACCCGTATCGACACATGTTTTGCCGCCCTCAAGGCCGAGGGCCGCGCTGGTCTCGTCACCTTTGTTATGGCGGGCGACCCCGATCCTGTAGCCTCGCTTGACATTCTGAAGGCGCTGCCAAAAGCGGGCGCGGATATTATTGAGCTGGGCATGCCCTTCACCGACCCGATGGCCGATGGCCCGACCATTCAGGCGGCTGGCTTGCGCGCGCTTGCCGCGGGCATGACACTGCATAAAACCATTGATCTGGTGAAGGCCTTCCGCGAAACGAATCAGGAAACGCCGCTTGTCCTGATGGGCTATTACAATCCCATTTATGTCTATGGCGTTGAAAAATTCCTCGTGGATGCCAAGGCCGCCGGTGTTGATGGGCTGATTGTGGTCGATCTGCCCCCTGAGGAGGACGCCGAACTGTGCCTGCCTGCCCGTGCGGCCGGTTTGAACTTTATCCGGCTGGCGACCCCCACCACCGATGACAAGCGCCTGCCCGTTGTGCTGACCAACACCTCCGGTTTTGTCTATTATGTGTCGATCACCGGCATTACCGGCATGGCCATTCCCGATTACAGCCATGTGGGGGCGGCGGTGCGGCGCATCAAAAGCCATACGGATCTGCCGGTGGCTGTGGGCTTCGGGGTGCGCAGTGCCGCCAATGCCAGCGCTATCGCCCAATATGCCGATGCTGTGGTGGTGGGCACCGCCCTGATTGATGCGGTCAAGGGCAGCCTTGATATGGACAATAAGGCCACACAAAAAACCGTGCAGCTTGTCACCAGCCTCGTCGCCGAACTGGCGAGCGGTGTGCGCGCCGCCAAACGTTAAGGGATTTTGCCATGAACTGGATTTCCAATGTCGTTCCGCCAAAAATCCGCTCGTTTTTGCGGCGCGAAACGCCTGACAATCTCTGGGTCAAATGCCCCGAAAGCGGCCAGTTGGTGTTCCACAAGGATCTGGAAGCCAATCTTTATGTGGTGCCGGGCTCGGGCTATCACATGCGCATGGCCACCAAAGACCGGCTGGCGGCCACATTTGACGCGGGCAAATGGGACGATATTGCCGTGCCGGAGGTGATGCTGGACCCGCTGAAATTTCGCGATGAGAAGCGTTATACCGACAAGCTGAAAGAAGCCCGCGCCAAAACCGGCCTGCAGGATGCGGTGAAGGTTGCGGCCGGCACCATCGAGGCCGTGCCGGTGGTTGTGGCGGTGCAGGATTTCGATTTTATCGGCGGTTCATTGGGCATGGCGGCGGGCGAGGGTGTGATTACCGGCCTGAATGCCGCGCTCAAACGCAAGGTGCCTTTCATCCTTTTCGCAGCCTCAGGCGGCGCGCGGATGCAGGAAGGCATGTTTTCGCTGATGCAGATGCCGCGCACCACGGTGGCGGTGCAGCGCCTGCGCGAGGCAGGCCTGCCCTATATTGTCGTGCTCACCAACCCCACGACGGGGGGCGTGACCGCCTCTTATGCCATGCTGGGCGATATTCATATTGCCGAGCCGGGGGCGCTGATCGGTTTTGCCGGCCCGCGTGTGATCGAGCAGACTGTGCGGGAGAAACTGCCCGAGGGTTTCCAGCGTTCGGAATATCTCAAAACGCATGGCATGGTAGATATGGTGGTGCCGCGCGCCGAGATGCGGGCGACTTTGGCGCGTATCTGCCGCATCCTGACCCATGCGCCGGCTGCGGCTTGAATATGGCCACTCTTCAGGAGTATTTTGCCCGCTTCAATGCGTTGCATCCGAAAAAAATTGACCTCTCTCTGGGGCGGATGCAGGCGCTGCTGCAAAAATTGGATTATCCTGAGAAACGCCTGCCGCCGATCATTCATGTGGCGGGCACCAATGGCAAAGGCTCCACCGTGGCCTTTCTGCGCGCCATGCTGGAGGCTGCGGGTAAGCGCGTGCATGTCTATACCTCGCCGCATCTGGTGCGTTTCAACGAGCGCATACGCCTTGCCGGAACATTGGCGAGCGATGAACAGCTTATCGCGGCTTTTGACGCCTGCGAAACCGCCAATGCGGGCGCGCCGACCACAGTTTTTGAAATGACCACAGCCGCCGCCTTCTGGCTGTTTGCCAAAGTTCCGGCCGATATTCTGCTGCTGGAGGTGGGGCTTGGCGGGCGTCTCGATGCCACCAATGTGATCGAGGCACCGCTTGCCAGTGTGATCACGCCGGTGTCCTTTGATCATCCCGAATTTTTAGGCACAGATCTGGCGGGCATTGCCTTTGAAAAGGCCGGCATTATCAAGCGCAACTGTCCGGTGATTGTCTCTAATCAGTCATGGGTCACAACAGAGGTGATTGAATCACAAGCGGCACGGCTGGGCGCCCCTATTCTCACCGGCGGGCAGGATTTTTCCAACCGGCAGGAGAATGGACGTTTCGTCTTTGAGGATGAACATGGCTTGCTGGACCTGCCTGTGCCCAAACTGCCCGGGCGGCACCAGTTTTCCAATGCCGCCACGGCCATTGCCACTTTGCGTAAGATTGATCCGGATTTTCCGGTGCGGGCCATTGAAGCGGGCCTGTTTCAAGCCGAGTGGCCCGCGCGGCTGCAACGCCTGAGCAAGGGCACCTTGCTGGCGCTGGCGCCGGAGGGTGCCGAGCTCTGGCTGGATGGCGGCCATAATGCCGATGGCGCGCGCGTTCTGGCCGAGGCCATGGCCGATTTCGAGGAGAAAAATTCGCGCCCGCTGATTCTCATCTGTGGGATGCTGACCACCAAGGACAGCATGGGCTTTCTGACCTGTTTTGCAGGGC
>DAIMHB010000299.1:0-3431 GCA_036723545.1 Beijerinckiaceae bacterium | reverse complement strand
TCTCATCAGCGGTCTCGTCGGAATAATTCATCGCCAGCTCATTATAGCGGTCGAGAATGGCCTGTTTTTCCTTGACGCCGAGCATAACATTTTCACGCACATTCAGCGCTTCATCCAGTTGCGGCTCCTGCGGCAGATAGCCGACGCGCGCGCCCTCCGCCACAAAGCCCTCGCCGGTATATTCCGTATCCATGCCGGCCATGATTTTGAGCAGCGTGGATTTGCCCGAGCCGTTGACGCCGAGTACACCGATTTTCGCATCGGGATAAAACGAGAGGTGAATATTTTCCAGAACCTTCTTGCCACCCGGATAGGTCTTGTTCAGGCCCTGCATATGATAGATAAACTGACGTGCCATCGGGCAAACTCGCTCTCAATGTGAGGTTTTACCGGTTCATAGCGCTCTAAACGCCCGAGGTCTAGCTTTGTCTTGATCAAGCCTTGCAAAAGCCTGAACAGAAAAAGGCGATGCCGCAGAGGCATCGCCTTGTATAGAAAATTCAGGGCGAAAACTTACAGCCCCATTTCCTTCTTCAGCCACAGAACATAATATTCCGACAAAGCATCGGCGCGGGCGCGGCCATAGCCGCCATCGGACTGGTGTGAGGCCAGCATCGGATGGTCCAGAATCACCTGCCCGCCGCGCATGAGCGTGCCTGCCCCTTCCATATAGTCCATCGGCTCGACATTCATGGTGAACTGGCCGTGGTGTCCGCCGTAGGATGAGCCGCCATCGGTCCACATCACGCTGTCGATGCGGATCACCAGTGTGGCCCCTTTGGGATCGCGCGGGTCAAGGCGATCCGCAAAAATACGGCTGGCCTGCTGCAGAACAGAGGCCTTCACCACATCGGCGTAAGAGCCGACACCGCTGGCCGCATAGGGCGACGTATCCACCACAATGGCTTTGATATGCAGCTGTGAAACATCAACAGGCGCGGGCAGATTGCCGGCGGCAGCCATGACCGACATGAATGCCAGTGCAACAGCGGCCAAAACAGGTGTGTAAAAATGGATTTTCATCAATGACCTCTCATCCCTGAACCTTGTCAGAACAGTCCGATTGCAAGGGCTGATGTAAAAATGGGGATATATGGGCTATAAGTCAATTGCGGCAAATCAAACGCGCAGACATTTCAGCCCGCGCGTCCATTACAAATTGTTCATGCGGCCTATTGAAAGGCCACTTTCAGAATTTCATAAGATTTGCCGCCGCCCGGGGTGATCACTTCAATATGGTCACCAACTTTCTTGCCGATAAGGGCGCGGGCGGTGGGGGATGTGATGGAAACGCGGCCCTGTTTCACATCGGCCTCGGCCTCACCCACAATCTGATATTTCTTCTCGGCTTCGGTATCCTCGTCGATGAGGGTGACGGTGGCGCCAAATTTGACCGTGCTGCCCGAAAGTTTGGACACATCAATCACCTCGGCGCGCGACAACTGGTCTTCCAGCTCGGCAACGCGGCCCTCATTATGGGATTGCGCTTCTTTGGCGGCATGATATTCGGCATTTTCGGAGAGGTCGCCATGGGAGCGCGCCTCGGCAATCGCCTGAATGATGCGCGGACGCTCCTCCTGCTGACGCATTTTCAACTCTGCTTCCAGCGCAGCATAGCCCGCAGCCGTCATCGGAATACGTTCCATCGTTCTTTATCCGTTTTTCATGAAGCACTTGGCTTCAAACAAAAATAAACCAGCGCAGAAGGTTGAGCATTCTGCGCCAGCCACATGAGTTGATCGCATAACCCTGTTATAGGGTCAGGCGAAGTAATCCTGCAAGGCCCGCACCTCAAGGTCGCCGCTTCTGTAAGCCTTGATTCCCTGTGCTGCGGCCACTGCGCCACTTAAAGTGGTATAATATGGCACTTTATGCAAGAGGGCAGCGCGCCGCAAAGACTGTGAATCTGCAAGGGCCTGCGCCCCATCGGTGGTGTTGAACACCAGCTGCACGCCGCCATTCTTGATAGCATCCACAATATGCGGACGCCCTTCCGAGAATTTATTGATTTTCTGCGCCGGAACGCCGGCATTTTGCAGAAATTTCAAGGTGCCGCCGGTGGCAATAATTTTAAAGCCAAGACCGGACAGGCTCTGGATGGTCTCCAGCACGCGGGGTTTGTCAGCATCCTTCACCGAGACAAACACCGTGCCCTGCACCGGCACTGCCGCGCCCGCACCCAGCTGGCTTTTGGCAAAGGCCACCTCGAAGGAGCGGTCAAGGCCGATAACCTCACCGGTTGAGCGCATCTCCGGCCCCAGCACCGTATCCACACCGGGGAAGCGGGCAAAGGGAAACACCGCTTCCTTCACACCGACATGGTTGAGCTGTGCCGCCTTCAGGCCAAAGCTGGCCAGAGTCTCTCCCGCCATGAGGCGCGAGGCGATTTTGGCCACCGGCACGCCGATCACCTTGGCCACGAAGGGCACCGTGCGCGAGGCGCGCGGATTGACCTCCAGCACATAAATTTCGCTGTCCTTGATGGCATATTGCACATTCATCAGGCCGCCGACATTCAGCGCCAGCGCCATTTTGCGGGTCTGGTCTTCGAGTTTGGCCAGCATATCCGCAGAGAGATTGCGCGGCGGCAGCGAGCAGGCGCTGTCGCCCGAATGAATGCCCGCCTCCTCAATATGTTCCATGATACCGGCAATGAACACCTCTTTGCCGTCACACAGCGCATCGACATCCACTTCGGTGGCATCCGAGAGGTAGCGGTCGAACAGCAGCGGGTTTTTGCCCAGCACCGTGTTGATCTGGCCGGTTTTATCATTGGGATAGCGCGCCTTGACCTCTGAGGGCACAAGGCCGGGCAGGGTGCCCAGCAGATAATCGTCAAAGGCGCCTTCATCACGGATGATGGCCATGGCCTGCCCGCCCAGCACATAGGAAGGGCGCACCACCAGTGGCAGGCCGAGGTCGGCGGCAATCAGGCGCGCTTGCTCGACCGAATAGGCAATGCCATTTTTCGGCTGTTTCAGGCCCAGCTTGTCCAGCAGGCGCTTGAAGCGGTCGCGGTCTTCAGCCAGATCAATCATGTCCGGTGAGGTGCCGAGTATAGGAATTCCGGCTTTTTCCAGTGCATTGGCCAGTTTCAGCGGGGTCTGGCCGCCAAACTGCACGATCACGCCCTTGAGCTGGCCGGTGCTCTGCTCAAGGGTGAGAATTTCCAGCACATCCTCAGCGGTGAGCGGTTCAAAATAGAGCCGGTCGGAGGTGTCATAGTCGGTTGAAACGGTTTCAGGGTTGCAGTTGACCATGATGGTTTCATAGCCCGCATCGCGCAGGGCAAAACAGGCATGGCAGCAGCAATAGTCAAATTCGATACCCTGACCAATGCGGTTGGGCCCGCCGCCCAGAATTACGATTTTCTCGCTGGCCGACGGGCGCGCCTCATTGGCCGGCACACCGGCAAAGGGCTTTTCATAGGT
>DAIMHB010000298.1:0-3437 GCA_036723545.1 Beijerinckiaceae bacterium | reverse complement strand
GGGGACACTTATGAAACATCCTTCGCGCCGGGCAATGATTGGCACTTTTGGCGCTCTTGCATTCGGGTTTCTGGCTTCAGCAGTTCCGGCTCTGGCTATTGATGACGCGCCCCGCAAATTTTCCACCGGCGAACTCATTGATGATGGTCATCGCTTTTTCGGCACTGTCTCCCGCGGTCTGGCGCAGGCCATCGAGGCTGCAACCAAACGCTGGGGCCAGCCCAATGCCTATATTCTGGGGCAGGAAGCCTCCGGCGCTTTTGTTGGCGGTTTGCGCTATGGCGAAGGCAAAATGTACACCCGCAACGCCGGAGATCAGCCGATTTACTGGCAGGGGCCGTCCATCGGCTTTGATGCGGGCGGCGATGGCGACCGCACCATGATGCTTGTCTATAACCTGCCCAATGTTGAGGCGATTCACCGCCGGTTTGGCGGCGTGGATGGCTCGGCCTATTTTGTCGGCGGGTTCGGGTTCACGGCTCTGGCCGCCGATGATATCATCGTCGTGCCGATCCGTGCCGGTGTGGGCATGCGGCTGGGGGCCAATCTCGGCTATTTGAAATTTACACCCACCTCGACATGGAACCCCTTCTGAGGATTCAGAGCGCTTCAGGCCTTTGAAATCACTTCATTTTGCGCAACGCGCCGCACATTGTCCGGCGCGTTTTCTTTTGTGCTCTTGCCAAGCTGGCCGCAGGCGGGCAGGATTTACCCCTGATGTGAGGTTTGACGGAGCTGAACCATGATTGACACTGCACCTGTCCGCCTGCGGGATAAAACAGCCCTGATCACCGGCGCCTCGCGCGGCATAGGGCGGGCGGTGGCTCTGCGCTTTGCGGCTGAGGGGGCAAGCGTCATCATCAATCACCTTCATGATGGCGATGCGGCAGACACAACCCTTGAGCTGCTGAGGGCGGCCAGTGCGCAGGGCGGGTTTAACGCGCGTCATCACACCCTTGAGGCGGATATTGGCAACGAAATTGCCATTAATGCACTGTTTGACAGGGTGGAAAGCCTCTTCCCGCGGCTCGATATTCTGGTCAATAATGCCGGTTTTCAGCGTCCGACGCCGGGAGATGGCTTTGACAGTGCCACATTCGGGCAGATTCTGGCGGTGGATCTGGTGGGGCCGGCCTTGTGCGCGCGCCGCGCGCTGGCGCAATTTTTGCGGCAGGGCGGCGGTTGCATCATCAACACCACCAGCGCGCATGAGGTGATTCCCAAACCCGGCTATCTGGCTTATTCCATCGCCAAAGGCGGGTTGGGCAGCCTCACCCGCACATTGGCGCTGGAATATGCGGATAAAAATATCCGCGTCAATGCGGTGGGGCCGGGCGCCATTCTCACCGATATGAATGCCGGATGGGCGGATGACCCAAAGATGCGCGCTGCGGTGGAAAGCCATATTCCGATGGGGCGCGCCGGAGAGGTAGGTGAGATAGCTGCTGTTTTTGCCTTTCTGGCCAGCAGCGATTCAGCCTATATTACCGGCCAGACGATTTTTGCCTGTGGCGGCCTGACGCTTTATGGCGACTTTAAAGAGAACTGGGCGAGTTAGATGAAAGTTTCCCTGATCCAGATGAATTCTATCGCCGACAAGGCCGGCAATATTGCGCAGGCGACTGACCTCATCGAGGCGGCGGTGCGTGATGAGCGCCCTGACTGGGTGCTGCTGCCCGAAACCTTTGACTGGGCCGGCGGCTCGCGCGAGGATAAACAGAATGCCGCCGAGGTCATCCCCGGTGGCCCGGCCTATACAGCCATGCAGGCTCTGGCGAAAAAACACGGCATTTTTATTCATGCCGGTTCACTTTTGGAGAAGGTGGAGGGTGAGCCGCGCCTGTACAACACCACGCTGGTGTTCAACCGCAGCGGCGAGGAAATTGCGCGATACCGCAAGATTCACCTGTTTGATGTCACCACGCCTGATGGCAGCGGCTATAAGGAAAGCCATGCCATCGCGCCGGGCGAGGCTGTGGTCACTTATGACTGCGAGGGCGTCACCATTGGCTGTGCCATTTGCTATGACCTGCGCTTTGCCGATCTGTTTTTGGCGCTGGCCGAAAAAGGGGCGGATATGATCGCTTTGCCTGCGGCCTTCACACTGATGACTGGCAAAGACCATTGGGAAGTGCTGTGCCGCGCGCGTGCCATTGAAACTGAAACCTATTTTTGTGCCGCCGCGCAAACCGGCACCTTTCAGGTCGGCAATGAAACCCGCGCCACCTATGGACATTCTCTTGTTGTCGACCCCTGGGGCCATGTCGTGGCCAAGGCTTCCGATGGCATTGGCGTGGTCAGCACTCGTATCGACAAGAAACGCATCAACAAGGTGCGCGAGATGATTCCCGTGGCGCAGCATCGCAAAGCGTTAAGAGGCTAAGATGGTCCATTTCGATAAGAAAAAACTGTTTGGTGCGGATGTTCGGCGCTCCCCCCAGATGCAGGCCATTGCGGACTGGCTGGGCAAGCTCGACGCTGACCTGCCGGACTGGGTGACATTGCCGGTGGAACAGGCGCGGGCGCAGCAGGCCCGCACTTTTGCCCGCTGGAATGTCAACCTGCCGGATGTGGCGGCGGTCAATATGATCCATATTCCCGGACTGACCGGCGACCCCGATGTGCGGGTGCAGATATTCACGCCGCCCCATGCCAAAGCGGGCGCTCTGCTTTATGCGCATGGTGGGGGCTGGGCCTTTGGTGATCTGAAATCACATGAGCGCTTGATGCGGCGGCTGGCGCTGGCAACCGGCATGAATGTTTATCATGTTGATTATCGCCTTGCGCCGGAACACCCCTTTCCGGCCGGGTTGAATGATCTGCGTGCCGTATGGCGCTGGCTGGCGGCCAATTTGAGCGGCCCGTTGCTGATCGGCGGCGACAGTGCGGGGGCCAATCTGGCGTTAAGCACCTGCCTGCTGGAGGGCGAGGCCGGGCGCAGGGTGCCTGATGGTGCGATTTTGTTTTACGGGGCTTATACGGCGGATTTTGATACGCCCTCTTACCTGCGCTTTGCGGAGGGTTATGGCCTAACCCGCGCGCGGATGATGAAATTCTTTGATTTTTATGTCCCGCACAGCCAGCGCAGCGACAAGGCCGTGGCGCCAATTCTGGCCAGCGAGGCGGCTCTGGCCAAATTGCCGCCGCTCTATCTCAATGCCGCCGGTCTCGACCCGCTGCTCAGCGACACATTGATGCTGGTGGAGCGGCTGGAGGAGGCCGAAGCCCGCTTCACCTTTGATCTCGTTGAGGGCGTCCATCACGGCTTTATGCTGATGGATGAAAAGCTGGACGCGGCAGGCGAGGCGATTCAAGCGGCTGCGGCGTTTGCAGCAACGCTTTAGACCGATTCGGAGTGTATTGCACTTCGTGAAAGCGTTCCTTTTCCCCGTCCTCCCTCTCCCACCTCATCCTGAGGCTCTCGAAGGATGCGGGGG
>DAIMHB010000297.1:0-3439 GCA_036723545.1 Beijerinckiaceae bacterium | reverse complement strand
GTCAGCCCCAGCGCCTCTGCCTGATGCCGGGCGGCAAGTTCGGCATCATTGGTGGCAATGCCCAGAAGCACCCCGCGCGCGGTTAAACGGCGGGCAATATCAACCGGTGCGCCAACAGGCGCAAGAGTGCGCAGGCAGGCCTCGATCAGCAATGTGTTGGTTGCGTTCTCAAATGCCTGATCATTGGTCTGGCCGAGTGCGGCGGCCCAATCGCTGCCAAAATCCCCCCAGGCACCGGCAACAAAGGCGGCCTTGGGGTGAAAGGCCGATGTTTCCAGATCATAATCCAGCGCGGTGGCCAGACGGTGCAACACCGCCGCATTGCCTTTCGCCTGCTGTTGCAGCACTGACAGCATGGCCGGATTCCACGTTGCGTTAAAATGGATCAGTGTTCCATCTTTATCAAAGAGAAGTCCGGCCAGCGCCATTACAGCTTGCCCTGATATGCGGCCATGAAGATGGCTTTGGCGCCCTCCAAGGTGAGTTCAACCGGATTGCCGCCTGCGGTGGGGTCAACAATCGCCATGGCGGCGATTTCGTCCAGCCTGTCTGTGGGTATATTGAGATCACGCAATGTGTGAGCAATTCCAATATCTTGACGAAGTCCTAGAATCCAGCGCTGAAAGGCGTCAAAACTCGCCTCAAGGCCGATATAGGCCGCGAGGCGGCTGATGCGCTCCTCAATGGCTGTGCGGTTGAAGGCCAGCACATAGGGCATAAAGACCGCATTGGTCAGGCCGTGATGGGTATCATAGAGCGCGCCAACGGGATGCGAGAGCGCATGAATCGCCCCCAAGCCTTTCTGGAAGGCGGTGGCGCCCATCGCGGCAGCCGACATCATATCGGCACGCGCGTCCAAATCCGCACCATGTTTGACGGCGCGGGCGAGGGATTTTTTCACCAGACGAATGCCCTCAACGGCAATGCCATCGGCCATGGGATGATAGCCGGGGGCGCAATAGGCCTCCAGACAATGCGCCAGCGCATCCATGCCGGTGCCTGCTGTCAGCTTTGCAGGCAGGGCAACCGTCAGGGCGGGGTCGCAGATGGTGATTTTCGGCATCATCGCGGGGTGAAAAATCACCTTTTTGGTGTGGGTGGCCTCCTGCGTGATAACCCCGGCGCGGCCCACTTCCGAGCCTGTGCCTGCGGTGGTGGGCACGGCCACAATAGGCGCAATGCCATCCGGATTGGCGCGGGTCCACCAGTCGCCGACATCCTCGAAGTCCCACATCGGGCGGGTTTGCCCCGCCATAAAGGCGATCACCTTGCCGACATCCAGCGCTGATCCGCCGCCAAAGGCGATGACGCCATCATGCTTGTCTGCGCGCATCACCTCAAGCCCTGCATAGACATTGGATTCAACGGGGTTGGATTTAACGGCTGAAAACAGGCCCGCATTCAGCCCCGCATTTTTGAGCGCGGTCATGGCCTCGTCGATCATGGGCATGGCGGCAAGGCCGGGGTCGGTGACCAGCAAAGGCGCGTTCATGCCCGCTTTTTGGCAGGCTGCGGGCAGATCCGCAATGCGGCCCGCACCGAACCAGATGGTGGTGGGATAGTTCCAGTTTGCGCGTATCGACATGGGAGACTTTCAGATTTTGGTTTTAAGATGGAAACTTTTGGGGCGGGTGAGCATGGCATAGCCGATTTCGGAGAGGGAGACGCCGCGCCCTGTGTCCTTAACGCCGGTCCAGGCCAGCGCGGGGTCAAGATAGTCACATCGGTTCATAAAGACTGTGCCGGTTTCAATCTGGCGGCCAAGACGGTGGGCGGCCTCGGCATCCTGCGTCCAGATGGAGGCGGTGAGGCCATAGGGACTGTCGTTCATCAGATGCACGGCCTCGACATCATCCGCCACTTTCATAATGCCGATCACCGGGCCAAAATTTTCCTCCCGCATCAGCGCCATGGAATGGTCAACATGGGTGAGAATTTGCGGGGCCAGATAGGGGCCTTTGCCAATATCCACCGGAAAATCAGACGCCGGAATATGCGCCTTCGCGCCTTTGGCGATTGCATCTTGAATTTGCGCCCGCACGACATCTGCGCCTTTGGCAGTGGCCATTGGCCCCAGTGTCGTGGCCTCATGCAGCGGATTGCCGAGCACATATTTTCGCGTTAAAGCGACCGTGCCCTCAACAAAGGCGTCAAAATGCTTTTCATGCACATAGACGCGCTCAATACCGCAGCAGCATTGTCCGGAATTGAAAAAGGCACCATCGACAATATTTTCAATCGCATAGGCCAGATCAGCGTCCTCACGCACATAGGCGGGGTCTTTGCCGCCCAGCTCCAGCCCCAGCGAGATGAAGGTGCCCGCCGCCGCGCGCTCAATGGTGCGGCCACCATGGACCGAGCCGGTAAAGTTACAGTGATTCACTTGTTTTTTGGTCAGAATTGCTGCGGTCTGGTCATGGCTGAGGTGCAGATTGGCGAACAGTCCTTCCGGCAGGCCCGCTTTCTCCATCGCCTGCGCAATACGCTCACCCGCAAGCAGTGTTTGCGTGGCATGTTTGAGCACAACGGCATTGCCTGCAATCAGGGCAGGGGCAATGGTGTTGACAGCCGTCAGAAAGGGATAGTTCCACGGCGCGATCACCAGCACCACGCCGAGTGGCTCACGCTCAATCAAGCGGGTGAAACCGTCGCGTGTGGGCTGGGGCGTGAGGGGCGCAAGCGCGTCTTCAGCAATGGCCGCCATGTGGCGGATACGCTCCTCGACGCCGCGAAATTCGCCGCCATAGCGCACGGGGCGGCCCATTTGCAGCGCCAGTTCCGGCACAACATCCTGATTCATCGCCAGAAGGGCGTCGAGAAAGCGCAAAACGGCGTCTGCGCGCTGTTTAACCGGCTCATGCGCCCAGTGTTTTTGCGCCGCATGAGCGGCTTTCATCACATGGTCAATATGGGCCTGTGTGGCCAGCGGGCGGCGGGCAATCTCGCGCCCGTCAATCGGAGAAATGCAGACAAGGTCGGTCATGTTTGGTCTCCGTCAGATGATTTCAAAATAGCGGGCAAGCTGCCAGTCGGTGATGGCCTTGCGCGCCTCGCGCTCCTCCCAGAGGCGGGTTGCGGCATAATGATCCACAAAGAGGTCGGAAAACAATTCCCGGGCCGCTTTTGAGCGCTGCAAACGTTCGGCGGCTTCTGTGAGTGTGCGTGGAAAATTGCGTTTGGCCGGAATTTTGGCGGCATAGGCATTGCCGACAATCGGCGCATCCGGCTCGATCTTGTGCTCAATGCCCCATAATCCGGCGCCGATACTGGCGGCAAAAGCAATATAGGGGTTGATGTCGGCGGCAGCGACGCGCACCTCGACCCGCTGGCTTTTTTCACTGCCGGGAATCACCCGCAGCGCGCAGGTGCGGTTTTCAACGCCCCATGTCGCCGAAGTTGGCGCCCAGAAGCCGGGAATCAACCGCGTGTAGGAATTGAC
>DAIMHB010000296.1:0-3449 GCA_036723545.1 Beijerinckiaceae bacterium | reverse complement strand
ATATGAACCAATGCCATGCGCCACCACCTTATCATCACCCCATTTGACATATTCCGCCACGATGGCCGCGTTCCATGAGCCGCCCGAGGCGGTCAGGGCGCCGGTGAAATAATAGGGAAACACGCCGGGCAGCATCACATTTTTCCACCAGGACCAGCCGTGAATGCGGAAATTGGCCGCGGCTTCCTTCAGGTCATTGGGGAAAGCCGAAGCACCGGCAATCACATTGAACACAATATACCATTGCGTGCCGAAAATAATCATAAGGCTCAGCCAAATATCCGGATTGAGCGAGAATTTCAGGATCACAATGACAAAAATCGGAAACAGAATATTGGCCGGGTAAGCGGCCAGAAACTGCGCCGCAGGTTGCAGTTTCTCGGCCAGCGCTGGCCGCAGCCCAATCCATACCCCTACCGGCACCCAGAGCAGCGTGGCCAGAAAAATCAGAATCACCACACGCAGCATCGTGTAGAAGGTCAGGGCAAAAGCATCCCATGCGTCGCCCAATGTGAGGGTGGCTGACACGAAGCTGTAAATCTGCCAGACGGAATAGCCGGCAACGGCCGCTAGCAGCACAAAAAACACAATGTCAAATGCGCGGGACAGATAGGGATTGCTGATCGAAACGCTTTTGAGATCCGGCATGAATTGCAGGCGGGGCCGCGCAAATTGCCGTCCGAGCCAGCCGATGGGCGAGAGTGCAATTTTCAGCCAGCGGGTTTTCTGAAACATGGACAGAACCCATGAGCGCTCAACGGTCTGACCGGCGGACAATTCCACCTTAAATTTGGCCGCCCAGGCCACAACAGGGCGGAACAACAACTGGTCATAGGCCAGAATCACCACCAACATCATAAGGCTGGCGGCGATGATGGCATGAACATTTTTCTGGTCGATGGCCACGGCAATATAGGAGCCGACACCCGGCAGCTTCACGCTTGTGTCCCCAACCGTGATGGCCTCCGAGGCCACAATGAAAAACCAGCCACCGGACATGGACATCATCATGTTCCAGATCAGGCCCGGCATGGCGAAGGGGGTTTCCAGACGCCAGAATTTTTGCCATGCGGACAGACGAAAACCGCGCGCCACCTCTTCCAGATCGCGCGGCACTGTGGTCAGCGACTGGTAAAAGCTGAAAGCCATGTTCCATGCCTGCGAGGTGAAAATCGCAAACACCGCCGCACATTCCGCGCCCAGCACCGAATCCGGAAAAAGGCCGAGAAAAAAGGTCACCGTAAAAGACAGAAAGCCCAGCACCGGCACAGATTGCAGCACGTCGAGCAGTGGGATCAGCACCAGTTCAGCCCGTCGGCTCTTGGCGGCCAGTGTCGCATAGCAAAATGTGAAAATGAACGAGAAAAACAGAGCCGCAAACATGCGCAGAGTGGTGCGCATGGCATAATAGGGCAGGTTGGTATAGTCGAGATCAATCGGGGTTGTGTCGAGCGCTTTAAGCGGCAAGGCCACCCCATTGGCACCATTGCCGATGGCAACAAACAGACCAATGATTAATGCCAGCGCCACAACATCCCATATATTTGGCAGGGCCTGCCGATGGAAAACCGGAAAAGCGGGCAATTTGAAATTCATCGGCTTTCCTGCTCTGATATAGCGAGAGGGTGAGATCTTTCTAAGCGTGATTTCCCTTTGGCCTATCGCTATGACAATTTCAAGACACTTTATTGTTCCCTATGCCCACATGGCCAATATTGAGGCGGGAAGGCCAGTTGATCGGTTGAATTCCAAAATTTCATCAGTGCCGGGCCGGTTGCAGCTTGGCTTGACCGCCGCCCCATGGCACAGTTCCGGCGGTTGTTTCAGAGGAGTTTTATGATGCAGGGTCAGCAGCAGACAGGCGGACAGATTTTGGTGAAATGTCTGGAGGCGCAGGGCGTGAGCCATGTCTATTGCGTGCCCGGTGAGTCCTATCTGGCTGTGCTGGACGCTTTGCATGACGCCTCCATTCAGGTGACCATTTGCCGTCAGGAAGGCGGCGCGGCGATGATGGCCGAGGCCACAGCGCGCCTCACCGGCCGCCCCGGCGTTGTCTTTGTCACCCGTGGGCCCGGCGCCACCAATGCCGCGCCCGGTGTGCACATTGCCCAGCATGATTCCACACCGATGATCCTGTTTATTGGCCAGATCGAACGGGGCATGCGCGAACGCGGCGCCTTTCAGGAGATGGATTATCGCGCCTTTTTTGGCTCTACCGCCAAATGGGTGACGGAAATTGACGATGCCGCCCGCATTCCCGAGGTAATCTCGCGGGCCTATCATGTGGCCATGCAGGGACGGCCCGGGCCGGTGGTCATCAGCCTGCCGGAGGATATGCTGCTGGAGATGACGCAGGCGCAGCCCTGCGCCCGCGTGGAGCCGGTTGAGACATGGCCCGGCCAGACGCAGATGGCGCAGCTGCAAAAGCTGCTCTGGGCCGCGAAAAATCCGGTGATGATTCTGGGTGGTTCCGGCTGGAATGAGAAGGCCTGTGCCTCTGTGGCGCGTTTTGCGACCCGTTTTGCGCTGCCGGTGGCGACATCCTTTCGCCGTTCGATGATTTTTTCGGCGGATCACCCGAATTATGCCGGTGAGATCGGCATTGGCCCCAATCCGAAATTAAAGGCGCGGATTGAAGCCTCTGACCTTGTGCTGCTGGTCAATGGCCGCATGGCGGAAATGCCGAGCCAGTCTTATGAATTGTTCTCGATTCCCGTACCAAAGCAGAATTTTGTCCATGTTCATGCTGGCGCGGAGGAGATCGGGCGGGTCTATCACCCGACCTTGGGCATTCACGCCAGCCCGCGCGCCTTTGCCGCCGCGTTGGAGACCTTGCAGCCGCCCAATGAGATCATCTGGGCAAGTGAAACGGTGCAGGCGCGGCAGGATTATCTCGGCTGGAGCAGCAGCTTTCCGGTGCATGCGCGGCAAGGCTTTGTCGATATGGGCGAGGTGTGCCAATGGCTGAAAAGCCGCCTGCCGGAGGATGTGATTCTCACCAATGGTGCGGGCAATTATGCGATCTGGCCGGGACGTTATTTGCCCGTCAAAACCTTTGGCGGGCAACTGGCGCCCACCTCCGGCTCGATGGGTTATGGCGTGCCCGCCGCTGTGGCCGCCGCGATTGTCGCGCCGCAGCGCATGGTGGTGTCCTTTGCCGGCGATGGCTGTTTTCTGATGAACGGGCAGGAATTTGCCACGGCCATTCAATATCATGCCAAACCGATCTTCATTGTGGTGGACAATGGCCAATATGGCACGATCCGTATGCATCAGGAGCGCAATTACCCCGCCCGCGTGTCGGGCACGCAGCTGCGCAATCCGGATTTTGCGGCCCTCGCCCAGGCCTTTGGCGGCTATGGCGAGATGGTGACACGCTCGGAAGATTTCGCTCCCGCCTTCGAGCGCGCCGTGGCCTCTGGCGTGGCGGCGATTCTGCACCTGAAGGT
>DAIMHB010000295.1:0-3451 GCA_036723545.1 Beijerinckiaceae bacterium | reverse complement strand
CCATGTGCATCGGCAATCAGAACCACATCGCCATTACGCGCCTTGATGACATGCGGCACACCCTGTGCCTTGGCAAAGGCTGCATGTTCAGCCAGATGCAAGGCCTCGCCATGCGCCGGAATGGCAATCTGCGGACGCACCCATTCATACATGCGCTGCAATTCCGCGCGGCGCGGATGGCCGGACACATGCACCATATGGGTGCGGTCAGTCACCACCTCGATGCCCTGCGCCACCAAGCCATTGATATTGCCATTGATGGCTTTTTCATTGCCCGGAATGGGGCGCGAGGAGAAAATCACCCGATCTCCGGGGCTGAGCTTGAGGTCAGGATGCTCGTCTTCAGCCATGCGGGCAAGAGCCGCGCGTGGTTCGCCCTGGCTGCCCGTGGCCAGCACAACAAGCTGCTTGCGCGGTATATCGCGGGCGGCCTGTGCGGAGAGAAACGGCGCCACACCGTCGAGATAGCCACATTCGCGGGCCACCTGCACCACACGGTCCATCGCGCGGCCAACAATGGCCACGCGGCGTCCGGCAGCCTCAGCGGCCAGCGCCGTGGCCTTCAGACGGGCCACATTGGAGGCAAAGGTGGTCACCACCACCCTGCCCTGCCCCCCCGCCACCAGCTCGGTCAGGGTTTTGGACACATCGGTTTCAGAAGGGCTGATGCCCTCGCGCAGCACATTGGTGGAATCGCAGATGAGGGCGAGCACGCCCTCATCCCCCAGAGCACGCAGACGCGCCTCATCCGTGGGGCGGCCAACCATCGGGGTTTCGTCAATTTTCCAGTCCCCGGTATGAACAATCAGCCCCGCGGGACTGCGGATAGCCAGCGCACAGCTTTCCGGAATTGAATGCGCAACAGCGATAAATTCGACATCAAAAGGCGATAGGGAAATCTTGCCGCCCTGCTGCACCACATGCACGCGGATATCCGGCGCTTTGGGCTCCATCAGGCGCTTGGCCTCCAAAAGACCAGCGGCAAAAGGTGTCGCATAGACAGGACATTTCAGCTTTGGCCAGAGTTCTGCCACCGCGCCAATATGATCCTCATGCGCATGGGTGATAATCAGCGCCAGCAGGTCTTTGCGGATTTTTTCAATAAATCCAACATCCGGCATGATGAGGTCCACGCCGGGCAAATCATCCCCGGCGAAAGCAACCCCCAGATCCACCATAATCCACTTGCGTGATTTTTCCGGCCCGAAGCCATAGAGGCCGCAATTCATTCCAATTTCGCCAAGGCCGCCCAGTGGCACAAACACGAGACCATCAATTTTTTTCAACATTCCGAACTTTCATCAATTTGCCTGTACAGTGAACCAGAAAGCAGGACTTTGCTTTATGGCGATCATTCTTTGAATTCATAGAGTCAATGGGAGTGTAAAACGCTCAGACCAGAAAGACATCCCCCGCTTCGATTGTCACGCCATGCCCCTCACACCGCAACAGAAGCCGCCCGGCATCATCAAGCCCCTCAAAAACGCCTGTCACCGGGCCGTCATGACGCTGCACGCGAATGGTCTGCCCCAGACCTGCTGCACGCTCCATCCATGCCTTGCGAATGGCCATAAAATTATGTCCGCGGTCCCAGAGCTGCAACCAATTAGCAAAATAATGAGAGAGAATATGGGCAAATTCTGTGGGGGTGACATCATGCCCACCCAAATCGCGCACACTTATGGTCTCATAGGCCAAGCCTGCAGGGCTGGACACAAGATTAACGCCAAATCCAAGCGCGCAAGCATAGAGATGGGGATGAACGGGCGTTGTTTCAAGCAACAGGCCGGAAAGTTTTGCATGACCGCAGACAAGGTCATTGGGCCATTTCAACCTGACCTTGTCCCCCAGCGCGCAGCCCAGTTGCACAGCATCCGCCAGAGCCACACCCGCCACAAAGCCGAGCTGCGGCATCAGCGGCAGTGGAGCGGGGTCCACCAGCAGATAGCTGGCATAAAAATTACCCTTAGGCGAAACCCAAGGGCGGCCATGACGCCCTCTGCCCTTGGTTTGTTGCAAGGCCAGTATCCAGAGATGTCCCACATCCCCTTCTCTGGCGCGTTGCAAAACCTCGTCATGCGTTGAACCAAGCGTTTCGAAAATTTCGAGCCTGTCAGCCGGATTTAACGAGAGGGCAAATGACAAATTCAGTCCTAAAACAAGGATTGCGCAGCCGCAGCCGCAGCATTCACGATGGGCGCAGGGTAAACCCAGAAGGCCAGAACAAACAGACCGGCGAGAACAAGCACCCAGTCCGAAGTCCAATCCGCCGTATCAAATGCGCCCTTCGATTCGTCAAAATACATGACCTTGACAATCCGCAGATAATAAAACGCACCCACAACCGAGGACAGCACACCAATAACGGCCAGAACATAGAGATGCGCTTCAATAGCCGCGGCAAAGACATAAAACTTGGCAAAGAATCCGGCCAGAGGCGGAATACCCGCCAGCGAGAACATCATCATCGCCAGAAAAAACGCCATTTTGCCATTGGTTCTGGACAAACCGGCAAGATCAGAAATGGTTTCAACAGCCATGCCATTGCGGCGCATCTGGAGAATTGCGGCAAAGGTGCCCAAAGTCATGACCAGATAAATCGTCATATATATAACGACGCCCTGCACACCGTTTTGCGTGCCCGCCACCAGCCCCAGCAAGGCAAATCCCATATGGCCAATCGAGGAATAGGCCATCAGGCGCTTGATGTTGCTCTGCCCGATTGCGGCAAAAGCCCCCAGAAGCATCGACAGCAGAGACAGAAAGCCGATAATCTGCTGCCACTGTGTCAATATGCCGGGAAAAGCCACAGAAATAACGCGCACCGTCATGGCCATGGCCGCCATTTTAGGGGCCGAGGCAAAGAATGCCGTGACAGGGGTTGGCGCACCTTCATAAACATCGGGTGTCCACATGTGAAAGGGAACGGCAGAAATTTTGAAGGCCAATCCGGCAATCAGAAACACCAGACCAAACACAACACCGATCGAGGCGTGACCATGAACAGCCGTGGCAATGCCGACGAAGGACACGGTTCCGGCAAAACCATAGAGCAGCGAGGCCCCGTAAAGCAACATGCCAGACGAGAGAGCCCCCAGAACAAAATATTTCAGGCCGGCTTCGGTGGATTTCAGATTGTCGCGCTGAATGGACGCAATCACATAAAGCGCGAGCGAGGACAGCTCCAGACCCAGATAAAGCGCAATAAGGTCATTGGCAGAGACCATCAGCATCATGCCCAATGTCGAAAGCAACAACAGCACGGGATATTCAAACGAGGCAAAATGTTCTTTTTTAACAAAGTCGATGGACAGGATCAGTGTGACCAAAGCCCCCGCCAGTGACAGAACCTTCATGTAACGACCAAAGGCGTCATTGATGAACGAGCCCGAAAAATCAAGTCCCGTGGCGCTGTGGTCCATGCGGACAAAAATTGCAGCCAGCGCCAGAA
>DAIMHB010000294.1:0-3463 GCA_036723545.1 Beijerinckiaceae bacterium | reverse complement strand
CCCTGATGGAGCACCTGCCCGGCGCGCAGGCCACCCTGACACTGGTCAAGGATGGCGACCACCGTCTCTCCCGTCCGCAGGACATTGAACTCCTGCTCAGCAGCGTGGAGCGGATGGCTCAGTCTTTACCATAAAGATGCAGGCTGGCTCCATTTTGCTTCAGCCAGCGCTCGGCCACATCCATCTGCGGACAAAGCTGGCGAGTCACCGCCCAAAAGGCATCGGAATGATTCATATGTCTGAGATGGGCCACCTCATGGGCCGCGAGATAATCCAGCACATGCGGCGGGGCAAAAATCAGCCGCCATGAAAAATTCAGCGCCCCGCGCGATGAGCACGAGCCCCAGCGGCTGCGCGTATCCTTCAGGCTGATGCTGCGCACCGGCAGATTCAGGCTTGCACTGTGCCGCGCCACAGCCGCCGCCAGATCTTTGCGCGCCTCCCGACGCAGAAAATCACTGATTCGCCGCGCAATATGAGCGGCATCGCCCGAAACATGCAATTCCGGCCCGCCCGGCAGCTCAATGACACGCACCAGCCCGCGCGGCTGATGTTGATGAACGATACGATGCTCCACCCCGCGCAAGGGCACCATGGCGCCATGCACAAAGGGAATGGTTTGGGGCAGGCGGGCCATTTTTTCGGCAATCCAGCCGCGATGACGCTCGGCAAACTCTTTAGCGCTGCGCAAGGAGCCACGCTGCGGCATGGTCAGCACCAGATCCTGACTTGAGGGGCGCAGACGCAAGGTATAGCGCCGGGCCTGGGCGCTGCGCCGCAGGGCAATACGAAAATGTCCCGCCTCATGCGCGATGAAAATTTCATCCGCAGGGGCAGGCTCATCCACAATCACGCCTCTGGTCAAACGAAGCAAGCACCGCATGACATGTCTTTTAGCTGATCCTGCGGGAACAGGCTATAAAAACTGCAAGTCCATACATCAGCACACCTAAAATTGCCACGATTCAGGCCGATTTCAGCAATGTTGCAATCAGGAGTCCGAACGTGAGGACATTGAATTTTTTAAAATCTTTGATGGCGCGCCAATATATTCTATTGGGGGTCACACTTGTTATTTTAAGCACTCCGGCGCTGGCTATCGGCTTCAAAAGCCTGATGAAGGACATGAAGGCCACTCATCAGCAGGCCAATATGCTTGTGGCAGGCTCATTTTCGTCACAGGCAGCCATGACCATATTAAAAGCCTATAGCGACGAAACCGCTCAGGCTATCGGCCAGATGTCCAATTCGGCCGAAGGTCAGGACATGAAAAAACGCTTCACCACAATTCTCGACATTATCGGCAAAACACAATCTGCGCCCGCACTGGACAAAATAACCTTTGCCAAGGCCGCAACGCAGATCGAGACTCAGTGTAAATCCTGCCACGACGCCTATAATTAACGCCTATTCCGCCGCCAGAGTCAGCCGCTTCTTGGGCGAGCGGTTGATCTGCTCAACCGTGGAAATGAAATCGCAAATCCGCGGTGCAATTTCCGAGCGGAAGCGCGAGCCATTGAACACGCCATAATGGCCGACATTCTTTTGCAGATAATCCACCTTCAGTTCCGGGGGAATATTCACGCACAGGTCATGCGCGGCTGTGGTCTGGCCAATGCCGGAAATATCGTCATTTTCGCCCTCAACCGTCATCAGGGCGGTTTTGCTGATGGCTTTCAGGTCAATCAGACGGCCACGATGCTGAAACTCCCCCTTGGGCAGAGAGTGTTTCACAAACACCTCCTCGACGGTCTGGAGATAATATTCGGCGGTCAGATCCATCACAGCCATATATTCATCGTAAAATTCACGATGTTTTTCGGCAGAATCACCATCATTTTTCACAAGATGCTGGAACATTTTGACATGGGCATCGACATGGCGATCCATATTCATCGCCATAAAGCCGGAGAGCTGCAAGAATCCGGGGTAAACGCGGCGGCCAAATCCGGCATTGGGAAAGGGCACATAATGGATGCAATTATCCTTGAACCATTTGACGCCGCGCGTTGCCGCCAGCTTGTTGACTGCAGTCGGGCTTTTGCGCGTATCAATCGGCCCGCCCATAATCGTCATGGAGGCCGGCACATTCGGGTTCTTATCCTCGCTCATGCGCGCCACCGCGGCAATGAGCGGAACTGAGGGCTGGCACACGCCCAATGTATGAGCACCGGGGCCGAGATGACCACAAATATCGATCAGATAATCAATATAATCATCCAGATCAAAATTGCCCGCCGCCAGCGGCACATCGCGCGCATCCGTCCAGTCGGTGATATAAATGTCAAAATGCGGCAGGAAGGCCTCAACTGTGCCGCGCAGCAACGTGGCATAATGGCCGGACATCGGCGCAACAATCAGAAATTTGGGCTGGTTGAGCGGGCGTTCCGTTTCGCGCACAAAGCGGATCAGCTTGCAGAACGGCTTTTCCCAGACAATATCCTCCCGCACGGCAATGCGCTCGCCGCCCACCAATGTGGAGGGCAGGCCAAAGGCCGGCTTGCCATAGCGGCGGGTCACACGCTCGAACAATTCGGCATAGGCGGCCATATTTTTGCCGAAAGCCGTGTGGCTGAGCGGATTGAACGGGTTTTTGAACAGAAATTTGGTGGCATCCGACAGTGCTCTCGCAGGCGCGATCGCAGAATGGGCCATCTCGTAGATTTGATAGGAAAAGTGGTTCATTCTAACAAATCCTTGCAAGAAACTCCGCACAGAAGCGAACATACGCTTATGCTGCAATGCGAAGTGGAGCCTAGAATTTTCTTCGTGTCAAATCAATGTCACAAAAAGACTAAGGCTTTGTTGTCAACATGGGCGCGGTTTTGCTAGGTCTTGCGGCACCCGCCGCCCAGCCCATGAATGGAGCCCCATGCCCCGCCTGCTTGAAACCACCCGCCTGATCCTCGCCAGCCATAATGCCGGCAAATTGCGTGAAATGCGCGAGCTTATGGCCGATTATGGCATTGAAATTGTCTCAGCCGGAGACCTGAACTTGCCGGAACCGGAGGAAACCGGCCTGACCTTCATTGAAAATGCCGAGCTCAAAGCCCTTGCGGCGGCAAAAGCTGCGCATATTCCGGCCTTTGCCGATGATTCGGGGCTCTGCGTTGAGGCTTTGAACAATGAGCCGGGCATTTATTCCGCCCGCTGGGCCGGAGCAAGCAAAGATTTTGACGCCGCCATGGCTAAAATCGAGGATTTATTGCAGCAGGCGGACGCCACCACCCCGGCCCGCCGCCGCGCGCATTTTGTCTCGGCGCTGACCCTTGCCTGGCCGGACGGGCATGTGGAAAGTTTTGAAGGCAAAATTTATGGCGAAATTGTCTGGCCGCCGCGCGGCAAGGCCGGTTTTGGCTATGATCCGTTCTTTTTGCCCGAAGGCCATAATCGCACCTTTGGCGAAATGAGCGCTCAGGAAAAACACGGACTGCCCAAGGATGGCGAACTTGCCCTTTCGCAC
>DAIMHB010000293.1:0-3467 GCA_036723545.1 Beijerinckiaceae bacterium | reverse complement strand
GAATGGCTCAACCCTTCGCCCAGCCGCACAATGCGCGAAAAGGCATCAATAATGCGGAAGCCTTCGGCATGGGGGCGGGCGACAAGCAAACGGCAGTTGTTGGTTCCAAGGTCAAGCGCGGCATAGGTTTGCGGAGGCTGAACCGCCATTGTGCCAGCTGCCCCGTCTGCTTTTGCGCCCTCATAGGAATGAGTACCGGGCGAATGCGCATCGGCCCCGTGCTCAAAATTCTGCTTTATGGCCACCAAAAAAACTCCCCTGTCCGGCCTCAGCCGGAGCAGGTCAAATGTCACTTTGGCAACAGTCTATCAGGCCCGTGGCAAAGATGCCACAAAGACATGCGACATCAGCGCCAGAACATGCAAAATGAGGGCTAAATCATCGCCATGCCGCCGTTGACATGCAAGGTCACACCCGTGACATAGCCTGCCTCGGCGCTGGCGAGATAAACGGCCGCAGCGGCAATATCGCTGCCCTGCCCCAGTCGCCCCGCCGGAACGCTGGTCAGAATGGCCTCTTTCTGCTTTTCATTCAGCGCATCGGTCATCGGGCTTTCGATAAAGCCGGGGGCGATACAGTTGACGGTGATGCCGCGGCTGGCCACTTCCTGCGCCAGAGACTTGGACATGCCGATCATCCCCGCCTTCGAGGCCGCATAATTGCCCTGCCCCGGATTGCCGGTAACGCCCACAACAGAGGTGATGCTGATAATGCGGCCATAGCGGCGCTTCATCATGCCCTTGAGGGCGGCGCGCGCCAGCCGGAACGACGAGGTGAGATTGACATTGATCACGCTCTCCCAATCCTCATCCTTCATGCGCATAAACAGGCCATCACGGGTGATGCCGGCATTGTTGATGAGAATGTCGAGGCCGCCCATCAGGGCTTCGGCCTTGGGCACCAGTGCCTCAACCTGGTCTTTGTCACCAAGGTTGCAGGGCGCGATATGAACGCGCTCGCCCAGCTCTGCGGCGAGGGCTTCCAGCGCTTCGGTGCGGGTGCCGGACAGGGTGACGACAGCCCCCTGCGCGTGCAGCGCGCGGGCAATCGCCCCGCCAAGGCCACCCGTTGCGCCGGTCACCAGCGCTTTTTTGGTCTGAAGATCAAACATGGAAACTCCTTATTCTGCGCGTGCCTGATAGGTTGCAATATCTTCCGGCGTGCCGATGCTGGCGGCGGTCACACCCTCGGCAATACGCTTGACCAAACCGGCAAGAACCTTGCCGGTGCCCAGCTCCATGAAATGCGTGACGCCCTGCGCCGCCATATAGGCCACAGAGTCGCGCCAGCGCACGGTGCCCGTCACCTGCTCAACCAGACGAATGCGAATGTCCTCCGGCGTATGAATTGGCGCAGCGGTGACATTGGCAATCAGCGGCACTTTCGGCGCTTTGATCTCAACCCCGGCCAGCGCTTGCGCCATAGCCTCTGCTGGGGGCTGCATCAATGCGCAATGGAAGGGTGCGGAGACAGGCAAAAGCAGCGCCCGCTTTGCCCCCTTGGCCTTGGCCAGTTCCATTGCGCGCTCGACCGCCGCCTTGGCGCCGGAAATCACCACCTGCCCGCCGCCATTGTCATTGGCCGCCTGACACACCGAGCCCGTCTCGCTGGCGGCGGTCGCTGCAATGTCCGCAACAGCGGCAAAGTCCAGCCCGATAATCGCCGCCATGGCACCCATGCCCACTGGCACCGCCTTTTGCATGGCATTGCCGCGAATACGCAGCAGCCGCGCCGTGTCGGCAAGACTAAGGCTGCCCGCTGCAGCCAGCGCCGAATATTCACCCAGCGAATGCCCCGCCACAAAACGCGCCTGTTTGGCCAGATCAAAACCGCACTCCTGCTCCAGCACGCGCAGCACCGCGAGGCTGGAGGCCATCAGCGCAGGCTGGGCATTGAAGGTGAGGGTGAGGTCGGCTTCGGGGCCATCAAACATCAGCGCGGAGAGTTTTTCGCCCAAGGCCGCGTCCACCTCGTCAAAAACAGCGCGCGCAACCGAAAAATGTTCGGCAAGCGCCTTGCCCATGCCAACGACCTGGGAGCCTTGTCCCGGAAAAATCAGTGCTGTGGTCACTCGTATCTCCTCGATTTTTCTCGCACGTCGCACCACCGCATAAAAGAGTCAAGTCCGCAGCACTATTTCGCCTATAGACTTGCATAAATTAAGGCATTATGTATCGATATATTATAAGTTGACAAATTTACTAGGGAGACACATGTGAGCGATCCATCTTCAGCACCGGGCTTTTCCACGCAGGCCATTCATGCCGGCGCGCGTCCCGACCCCGCCACTGGCGCACGCATCACACCCATTTACCAGACAGCGTCTTTTGTGTTTGATGATGTGAACCATGCGGCCTCGCTGTTTGGCCTGCAGGCGTTCGGCAATATTTACACCCGCATCACCAACCCCACCACCGCCGTGCTTGAGGAGCGCATTGCCGCGCTGGAAGGCGGAACCGCCGCGCTGGCTGTGGCCTCCGGCCATGCGGCGCAACATCTGGTCTTTCACAGCCTGATGCAGCCGGGCGACGAATTCATCGCCTCGACCAAACTTTATGGCGGCTCGATCAACCAGTTCAATCACGCCTATAAGAATTTTGGCTGGACTGTAAAATGGGTCAATCCGGATGATTTTGCCGCTATTGAGGCGGCCATCACGCCCAAAACCAAAGCCATTTTCATTGAATCCATCTCCAACCCCGGCGGGGTGATTACGGATATTGCCAGCATTTCAAAAATCGCCAAGGCGGCCAATATTCCGCTGATTGTCGATAATACGCTGGCAACCCCCTATCTGATCCGCCCATTTGAACATGGCGCGGATATTGTCGTCCATTCAGCCACCAAATTTCTCGGCGGTCATGGCAATTCGCTCGGCGGGCTGATTGTCGATGGCGGCACCTTTGAATGGCAGGGCGACGCACGCTATCCCATGCTGTCGCAGCCACGGCCCGAATATAATGGCATGGTGCTGGCCGATGTGTTTGGCAATTTTGCCTTCGCCATTGCCTGCCGTGTGCTGGGACTGCGCGATCTCGGGCCTGCAATCGCGCCCTTCAATGCGTTTCTCATTCTCACCGGCATTGAAACCCTGCCGCTGCGGATGCAGCGCCATTGTGACAATGCCTTGAGCGTGGCGCGCTATCTGGCCGGGCATGAGGCGGTGAGCTGGGTGTCCTATCCCGGCCTTGAAAGCGATGCCTATCACGCCCGCGCCAAGCATTATACGCCCAAGGGTGCCGGGGCTGTGTTCACCTTTGGCCTCAAAGGCGGCTATGAGGCGGGCATAAAGCTGGTGAGCAAGGTGCGGCTTCTCTCGCATCTGGCCAATGTCGGCGATACGCGCTCGCTGATCATTCATCCGGCCTCCACCACCCACCGCCAACTCAGCGATGCGCAAAAGCAGGTGGCTGGGGCAAGCCCGGACGTGATCCGCCTGTCTATCGGCATTGAGGACACTGCCGATA
>DAIMHB010000292.1:0-3503 GCA_036723545.1 Beijerinckiaceae bacterium | reverse complement strand
ACCTGCGGCAGGGCGGCAGACTGGGGCAGATGTTCCAAAATCTGGCGGGTTGAGTCCCGCACCGCCTTCTGGGCCGCCCGTTCGGCCGCCTCAACCGCAATCTGACGGGTTGAGTCCAGCTCGCTGAACAGGTTTTTCATGGACTGTTCAAGCGAGGTCAAAACCGACAGGCTCGATTGTGAACGATCCATTTGCGACAAAATCGCACTCATCTGCTGCTGAAGGGCGGCAAAGGCCTGTGCGTCGGCTGCGGGCTGGCTCGCCTCATTCATCTTGGTTTCAAGATTGCGCGCCATGCGCTCAAGCGAGGCGGAACCGGCTGTACGCGTGCCTGCCGACTCCGGCAGAGCCTTCGGACGCCCGAGCATCTGATCAATCTTGCCGGACAGTTCCTCGATACGGCGCTCCAGCGACTCCACATTGCCGCTGGCCAGCTTGCGCTCAACCTGATGGCGGATCTCATTGATGGTGCGTATGATTTCGTCCGAGCTGAATTGCTCCGGAACCAGCGCAATATTTTCGATTTTTTCGGTCAGATACCCGATACGATGTTCAATGGCATCAAAAGCATCCGGCCTGCTGGCCATCTGCTGCACCATATTGTAAATTTTTTGCGATTGCTGCTGCAAGGCCGCAAAAGCAGCCGGATCATGGCTGCCGGTTTCAAGAACCGCAACCTTCTGCGACAGGTCGTAAATCTGCCGTTCAATGGCCTTCAGCCCGTCATGCGGCGCCAGACCCTTCATAGACTCGCGCAGCTCAACCACAAGGTCAGCAACGGGACTGAGCACCGTGCGCGCCAAGGCCTCATCCTTGGTGCTGCTCATTTTTTGCAACAGATGTGTGAGGCGCCCTTCAAGGTCTTCAATGCTGCGCTTGGGCGCAAGATCGGCCACAATCTGCGCCATTTTGACCAGATCCTGCCGCAATATAGCTATTTCAGAATTGGGCTGCGGGTTGCGCATTGCGGCCATTTCGGTGGCCAGTCTCGAAATCTCATCATGCAACTGTTCAAGCGAGGCGGCAAACAGCGAAGCGGGGCGCGAACCCGTTTCCGCTGTCTGGCGATTGCGCGGCATGGGCGGTGCGGACTGCGCCGGACTGTCCCGCTCCGGCATATTTGCGGGACGGTTACGCGCGTCAAGGCTTGTTTTCAACGCCTGAATTTGCGATTCAAGCGTCGAAAAAATGGCATCCCGGCCAGATAGGGCATCATAATCAACACGATCAGCCTGATGGAGAGACCGTACAGAGGCATTTTGTCTGCGCTCGCGCGGGGCGGCCTGCTGCGCCATTCTGGCTTCGAGCCGCGCCAGCGCCTGTGCCAATACGCTTTCATCATTGGCGCTGGTGCTGGTGCTGAAGTCCCGCACCGCACCGGCACTGCGCTCGGTTCTGGCCAGACGCTGCTCAATCGTATCCAGCTGGTCAATCACGCGGCTCAGCACATGCGTGTCCGACACGCCCGCGCGGTAGGGGCTGGTGCGCGCAGGGTAAGGTGTCCGGCTGCCTGCCTCCAAATCAGCCCGCTGCGCCCGCAAAGCGGAGTGACGTGATTCGTGCGAATCACCCCGCGGTCGACGTAATTTCAGGCGCGTGAGCCGCTCGACAACAGCGTCAAGGCGCTCATCCTCGTCAAGGTCATATTCATGAACCCCAAGCTCATCGGCCTTATCTGCCACAACGGTTTCAATCCACTCACGGACAGAAAGGCCTGCCCGGCGTGCCGCCACCTGGGCGGCCTCAGACGCTCCAAATTCCAAATTTTGGAATTTACCGGGATGACTTTTGCTCATTTTTCCACCTGATAGGCGATTTTGTCCGATTTTTCGCGTGAACTCAGCCCGAATCAGACACCTGACTCCAAGAATCAGACCTCATCCGAATTGTCAGAACACGCCAACCTTCTACGTATATGGTAAACATTGCGTTAAATGTCTTCGGCCTCATTCATCAGACATAGATCGTGATACAACCTGTAAATTTATTTTTACAACCTTTGATTGCAATTTCCGGTAAGTGATGTAAGTTGCACTCGTACTTAATGCACGTATTAAGTGCATTTCGGCTTTTCGATCTGGTCGTGCGCAGAAAGAAAGGCAAAACCTTTAAATTTCAGGAGTGTCCGCCTATGTCGCATCACAACAACAGCTCTTTAAACGTTCAGGAAAAATATACCGATGGCGAAAAAAATTATTTCACAATCGGTGATTTGGCCCGTGAATTTGGCGTGACTTTGCGCACCTTGCGCTTCTATGAGGACCGCGGCCTGCTGAGTCCGCTGCGTGAGGGCATGTTGCGCCTTTACGATGGCCGTGACCGCACCCGTTTGCAGATCATCCTCAAGGGCAAGCAGCTTGGCTTCACCCTGTCCGAAATCCGCGACATGGTCGGCTCCTCTGTCTATGTGGACAATGCGCCTCCCAAACTGGAACTGACGCAGGAACAAATCGCAACGCAGATCAGCTATCTGGATAACCAGAGGATCGAGATTGAAGCGGCGCTGGCCGAGCTGCGCGAACAGCAAATAACTGGCTGAGTCTGTGCCCGGCATAGATCCGGTGACGGCTGAATCCGTCCCGGATCTTATGTTTGCCCGTAAGACCATGCATGGTTTTCAGCCAGACAAAGGGTTTGGCAATCAGGTCATAAATCGACCACCAGGCCGCAACCGAAACAAGAATAAAATACAGCGGCAGCATAGGCAGGAACAGCCAGCCCATCAGAGGCCCGCGCCGCAGAACCCCCAGAAATCCCGTCCAGTAAATCGACACAAGCCCCAGAGCGCTCACCGCCATCGAAAAACTCAATGCCGGATTGGCCTGCAAATGCGCAAGGCTCATATCGGGATCAAAACACAGCATATAAAGCAAAAACAATGTTGAGGCCGGTGCTGTCAGCACGGTGATCAATGTGCCGGCCACATTCAGAATAATATCAAGAACCGACAGGCCATTGGCCCCGGCGGCAAGCGTGCGCAAGGCCCTTGTATGAACGATCAGCGTCTGCATCCAGCCCTTCACCCAGCGCCGCCTCTGCCCCATCCAGGCGGAAAGCCCTATAGGGGCCTCCTCCCATGTAGTGGAATCAATCATCTGCGAGCGATAGCCGGAGCGGATCAGCCTTATGCCCAGATCCGCATCCTCCGTCACATTCCAGGCATCCCATCCGCCCACCTGCCGCAAAATCTCGGTGCGGAAATGATTGGATGTGCCCCCCAGCGGAAAGCCAAGGCCAAGATCGGAAAGACCGGCATTGAGCACATCAAACAAACCGGCATATTCAATAGCAAAAAACCGTGTCAGCAGCGAATCACGGCTGTTTTCAACCGCAAGTCTGGCCTGCACACAGGCCAGCGGCCTTGAGGACGATGCCTGTCCGGTCTGAGCACCGGAGGCCGCAAAGGCGGCCACCACCTTTTGTAACTGGTCCGGATCTGGCACATCCTCCGCGTCATAAACACATAAGAACTCTCCCCGCACGAAAGGCAGCGCCACATTCAG
>DAIMHB010000291.1:0-3506 GCA_036723545.1 Beijerinckiaceae bacterium | reverse complement strand
GAACGGTCTATGCTGGCCAGAGCGGCGCTCCAGTCAGCCTGCGCCGTATGATGCTCGAACAGGGCTTCGGCGGCCCAGGGCACAGCCGCGTGCCGGGCGGCCTCGCTGGCATGGAGATGCGCCGCAGCCGTATCCCCGCGCCGCCGCGCCTCGATATGCAGGCCGCGCAAGCCCAGAACCCGCATATCGGGATGTTCGGCCATTTGCGCGAAAGTGGCTTCGGCTGTTGCTCTGTCTCCGGCCATTTGCGCGGTCTGAGCCTTCAGCAGCAAGGCCAGCGGCTCGTCTTTCAGATGTTTTTCGGCTTCACGCGCGGCAAGATGCGCGACCTTCTGATCGCCAGCCCCTAGCGCCACCATGCCGCGCGACACCGCCGCAAAGCCTTTGGCTCGCCGCCGCGCCGAACTGGCCAGACTGACCAGCGAGGGAATGCGCAAAATAAACCGGATCAGCCCCCAGATGATGGACAGCACCACCACAGCCATCAGCAGACTGACACTCCCCACCAGCAGAGACATCTCGATGTGCAGATCACCCCAGTTGATCGCAATATCACCGGGTTGGTCGGCAATCTGGCTGAGCCCAAAGGCCAGAGCCGCCAGAATGATCAGCAAAAAAACCAGACGCAGCATGGCATGTCCTCAATGTTCAGGCTGAACAACAGCCGCCAGAGCCTGATCCAGCAGGGTTTGCGCGGTCTGCTCACCATCCCGGCGGGCCTGAACCTGCCTCAAGACATCTCTGGCCTTATCCTGCGATTGCGGCGGCAGTTGCCGTGCTGTGTCCAGAACGTCCTGCCAGCGCCCCTGCGCCAGTGCCGCACTTATGCGCTGCATCAGAATTGCGGGGTCAGTGGTGACAGCATCCGACCGCGACCGGATTTTCACCAGCTTTTTCGCATGGGCCCACATACGGTCAAAAAAACCACCGGATTCAGAGGGTTCAACCGGCAGCAATGTGGGCGCGAGTGCGGCAAAAGCCTCCCCCAACATGCGGCTGTTGGGCAGGCCCTTGTCCGCATAGGGCGTAAAAAGCGCCAGCTTTGCCGGATCAACATCCAGATCACCCAACATTTTCAACGGTGCGGCAAAAGGCGCATCCCGCGCGATACGCAGATTGAGACTGTCCAGCGCCACCACCATCATGAGGGCGTGCGTGGCTTTGGATGCAGCCTGAACATCACCTTCCTTGCGCTGTTGCGATTGGAAGGCCGCAACGGCGGTCTCCAGCTTCGCCAGACGCGCCTCGGTTTCGGGCGACAGCGAAGCGGCATTATTCGTGCTCACCGGACGCGCCTCCAGAATTTTGATGCGCGTCTCAAGCCCCCGCAGGGCCGCCTCTGTCTGGGCCAGACGGGCCTCGGTTTGCGGCGCGACAACAGGCGGCAGAATATGCAACGCGGGCGCGGCCATAAACACACCACCGGCCACAAGCGCCCCCAGCACCGCCCCTGACACCAGCGATATGAGCATTGCCGGTTTTGCTGGTCTGGATGCAGGCTCAACCGTTTCGGTTTTATCCGGCGCGGCACTCTCCTGCGGCGCGGCGTCCTGCGCGTGCAGCGGGGCAGAGTCTTCAGGCGCGGATAAAGGTTCGCTCATAGCAATGATCCTGTTTTAAACCAGTATAGGGCAGTCTGGCAGAGTCGCAAATGGCCGATCCTTAAAGCAAGGCCAGCAATGCCTTTTCATGGGGCATTTGAGCGATTTCGGGCTGCAAACCCCTCATTTCAAGAGGCCCTGCGACATCATGCGACAGGCAGAGGTGGCGGGAGGGGAGTGCAAGACCTGCCTGCTCCGCCAGCTCCAGACAAAGGGCGCAGCTGCGCCGCGAATAATGCAGCACCGCGCTAACCCTGCCCTGCGCCAGCGCCTGTGCCGCGTCCGGCGTAAAAGTGGTTGCGGCTTGCGCATCATAGGTCTCGACAATAGTGAGCTGTCCCATCGCAAATTTTGTCTCGAACTCGGGCTTGCGCTGACGCCCCGCCAGATACACGAAGCGCTGAAAACCTGAGGCCTTCACCACATCCAGCAAGGCGCGCGCGCCGCCGCTGCCAATAGAGACCGGGCCCTCATGCTGTTTGGCAGTGTGCGCCCCCACCGCAAACAGAGGCAATCCGGCCCAGCCCGGCGGCAAAGGGCTTGAAAACGCATGGGCACTGGTGGCGATCAGGGCTTCGGGCGGCGTGTGCGGCCAGACAGGCTGCAAAGGCACAATGTCAATCACCGGTGAGAGCACAGGCGCGTGCCCAAGCCGCCGCAGCTTGTGCGCTGTGGCTTGCGCGTCGCTCAAAGGCCGGGTGACCAGAACAATCATCGATTTATCTGTGACTCAATAATTCCGGCGGGGTGCGGGCCAGCAATTCATGGCCGGCATCCTCGCCAAGTCTTGCGGCATCCTCAGGACGGCCAACAAAAATCACGTCAAAACTCTGCGCGCCATCGGTGCTCAGAATTTCACCGCGAAACTGCAACCGGCCATGATGATGGCGGGCATAACCGGCAATCGGCGTACGGCAGGAGCCATCCAGCACCCGCAAAAAGGCGCGTTCGGCGATGAGCGCCTGCGTGGTTTCCATATCAAGAATGGGTGCCAGCGCCGCCGCAACCCGCGCATCGCCCTCCCGCGCGGTAATGGCAATCGCGCCCTGCCCGACAGCAGGCAAAAATTCGGCAATATCGAGAATATGCGTTGCGCGATGCGCCAGTCCCAGCCGCTTTAGGCCCGCCAGTGCCAACAGGGTGCAGTCACAGGCCCCACTCTCGACCTTCTCAAGCCGTGTCTCGACATTGCCGCGCAGCAGGGCAGGTTTAAGATCCGGCCGCAGACGCAAGGCTTGCGCTTGTCGCCGCAATGAGGCCGAACCAAAGCTGGCCTGTTGCGGCAATTCGAGTAAATTGGCCGCTCGCGCCGAAATAAAGGCATCCCGCACATCCTCGCGCGGCAAATAACCGGCGATCTCCATGCCCTCCGGCATTAATGTCGGCATATCCTTGGCCGAATGCACGGCAAGGTCGATCTCGCCCGCCAGCAGCGCTATATCCAGCTCCTTGGTGAAGAGGCCCTTGCCGCCCGCCTCGGACAGGGCGCGGTCACGGATCATGTCCCCGGAGGTTTTGATGATGACAATTTCGATCTGTGCCGGGTCGATATGATGGGCAAGGCTGAGGCGGCGCTGCGTCTCATGCGCCTGTGCCAGTGCCAGCGGACTGCCGCGTGTGCCGATTTTAAGAGTCAGTGTGTTGGAATCTATCATTGTCATGGGCCAGATCAGCAGTTTGAGTTGCGTTTCAGCAATGCCGGTTTATTAAGAAGAGGAATAGTCTTTATCGGGAGGCGAAGTAAACCGCAATGATGCGTGTGCTGGGACTTGAAACCACCTGTGATGAAACAGCCGCAGCGATTGTCAGCCTCAATGCCAATGGCAGCGGAGACATTCTGGCCAATGAGGTGATGAGCCAGATTGCCGAACATGCCGCCTATGGCGGCGTGGTGCCGGAAATTGC
>DAIMHB010000290.1:0-3511 GCA_036723545.1 Beijerinckiaceae bacterium | reverse complement strand
GTCTGCCAGAGCCGGGCCAGCACTCCCGAGCATCACCGCAGCCAGTCCGGCGACACCGATTGATTTCAGCATTTTTTGACGAAGACTCACGCGGCAATCCAATCCGGCGCGGAAACACGCGCGCGCCCCGCGAAGATATGGCTTAAAACCGTGGCAATTCCAAGTCATAACCACAGCAGCCCAGAATTATTGCGCGAAGGCCGGGCATTTCTCATCAACAGCATCGCTTAAAACACGCATTTTGTCATGAAACTGCGCAGCCTGCGCCTCGGTCATCGCATTGATGGCGGCCACATAATCGGCTTTTTTATCCAGAGCCCGCGCGGTGATGGCGGCCAGTTCAGAGGCATTCAATGTTGATTCGGCCAGTTTTTCCTGACAGGTGCAGGTTGTTTCCGCCAGAGCCGATCCGGCATTGGCCATACAGGCCTCCTTGAACGCGCCAGCTTGCGCCGCAGATGCGGCCGAGAGCACCAGTATCATCAAAAAGAGCGAGCATTTCATCAGGAATTGGGCGTCCAGGGCTGATAATCGCCGGTCGCAGCCGGACGCTTGCCCCCCTTGGCCAGCGCACCTTGCGGGCGGTAAGCCTGCGGCGTTCCGGTCATATTGGCCTTGTGCGGCATCTGCCATGCCTTTGGCACATAGGTTTCTTTGGAGGGCGGCACATCCACAGTGTGATGCAGCCAGCCATTCCAGCCGGGGGGAATGGTCGAGGCTTCCATCAGACCATTGTAAATGACCCAGCGCCGCTGAAATCCCAGCGCCTTGTCAATTTTACCGCCCTTTGTCTGGTAATAAATATTGCCGAACTCATCCCTGCCCACTTCCTCCCCATGCAGACGGGTCCAGAACATCGTGCTGAATGTCGCACTGTTCCACCAGGTAAAAATCGAGAGGAGAAGCTGTTTCATAAGTGATTTCCGAGTCCGTAAAACCAGAATTTAACTGGCGCGACTATGGCGAAGGCCTGCAAAAAAGGCAAGCGGAAGATGCTCCCGCTGCACATTCATGCCGGAAATCGCCGTGACATATCTGTCTATTTCTGCCCCGGCCTGTCGCGGTCAAGTCCCTTTTCTGCCAGCGCCGTGAGGTAGGCCTGCCAGACCGACACCTGCTCAGCACCCAATTTATACAGCGCATCCCATGTATAAATACCCGTGTCATGGCCATCATCAAAAACGAGCCTGACCGCATAATTGCCGACGGGCTCAATCCGCAGAATTTTAACATGACGCTTTCCGCCCACGGTTTTGCGCTCAGCCGGAGAATGGCCGCGCACCTCGGCGCTGGGGCTTTCCACCCGCACATATTCTGCGGGCAGCTCGAATGTCGCGTTATCCTCAAAAGTGACAACCAGAACCTGCCCTTGCGCGGTGAGGCGCAGTTCACGGGGCCAGACGGAACCTGACATATATATATCCCTTTCTATTGGACGAAAATACTCTAGGCAAAGTCCCATTTAAGCCCTATCTCTTATCGCATGAATACGCATGTCACAAATATTCAGGCGCACAGCCAGCCCCCGCTGATCGACCCGTTTGGCCGGCAGATTTCCTATGTTCGGGTGTCGGTGACAGACCGTTGTGATTTTCGCTGTGTCTATTGCATGTCCGAGGATATGCACTTTCTGCCCAAGCAGGATTTGCTGTCTCTGGAGGAGCTTGACCGGCTCTGCAGCGCCTTTATTGCGCGCGGAACAAAGCAAATCCGTATCACGGGGGGCGAACCGCTGGTGCGACGCGACATTATGAAGCTGTTCCGCTCGCTCTCCCGCCATCTGGTGAGCGGCGACCTGCGTGAGCTGACCGTCACCACCAATGGGTCGCAACTGTCCAAATATGCGCAGGAGCTGGCAGATTGCGGCGTCAAACGGGTAAATGTTTCGCTTGACACGCTGGATGCCGATAAATTCCGCGCCGTCACCCGCTGGGGGGATCTTGCCAAGGTGCTGGAGGGAATCAAAGCGGCGCAAAAGGCTGGTCTTGCTGTCAAAATCAATGCTGTGGCCCTGCAAGGTGTCAATGATCGCGAATTTGAACATCTGATCCGCTGGGCGCATGGGGACGGCATGGACATCACCTTCATCGAGGTGATGCCACTGGGCGAGGTAGAGGGCCAGCGCGCCGATCAATATATACCATTGTCAAAAGTGCGGGCAGATTTGCTGGACCATTTCACCCTGACGGACATTGCCTATAAAACCGGCGGCCCGGCCCGCTATGTCGAGGTGAAGGAAACCGGCGGACGCTTGGGCTTCATCACGCCGCTCACTCATAATTTTTGCGAAAGCTGCAACCGCGTGCGCGTCACCTGCACCGGCACGCTATATATGTGCTTAGGTCAGGAAGATGCTGCCGATCTGCGCCGACCCTTACGCGCCAGCACAACCGACGAGGCCTTGTTTGCTGCGATGGATGCGGCCATTGCCCGCAAACCGAAGGGTCATGATTTCATCATTGACCGCACAACCAAAAACCCCGCCGTTGGCCGCCATATGAGCGTGACGGGGGGGTAATTGAAGAGCTCCCGCTTACACCCCTGCACCCCTTCTAAAACATTTCATTTTCTATAGATTTTAAAAAATTCCCTCTCCCGTCATCCTGAGGAGGCCGCAGGCCGTTGAGAGGGATGGGATAGGCTTGATAATATAAATGCAACGGGCCTATTCCCGCCATTTTTTCAGCAGCATCAATATGCCGCCAGCCAGCAAGCCCCAGAATGCCCCGCCTATCCCAAAAAAGGTTAATCCGGAGGCGGTCACCAGAAAGGTCAGCGCCGCCGCCTCCCGATGTCTGATTTCGGTAAATGCCGCCACCATTGAGCCGGAAAATGTGCCCAGCAAGGCGAGACCCGCCACAGATTCAATCAGCAATGGCGGCGCAACAGACACAAATGCCGTGATGGCGCCTGCGAAAAATCCAAAGACCACATAGGCAAGACCGGCAATCACCGCTGTCCAGTAGCGCTTTGCCGGATCAGGATGCGCTTCATCGCCCGCGCACATGGCCGCCGTTATGGCCGCCAGATTGAGCGCCGAGCCGCCAAACAGCGCAGCCAGACCGGAAAACAAGCCTGTACTGATGAATAACGGGCCAGCCTCCGGCTCAAACCCGTTGATTTTAAGCACCGCCAGCCCCGGAATATTCTGCGAGGCCATGGTCACAATAAACAAAGGCAGGCCGATCCCTACCATTGCGGCCAAGTTGAATTCAGGCCGCACAAACTCCAGATGCGGCGCGAGCGGGCCAAATTCCGGCGCTTTCATATGCAATGTGATGAGCACCGCCGCCACCAGCACCGCGGAGGGCACCGCCATCAGCCGGTTCAGCCGCGCGACAACCGCCCAAACCGCCAGAATAAGCACACCCTCCAAGGGCAATTCGGCAATGGCCTGCACTGGCGCAAGGCAAAGATGCAGCATAATGCCGCCCAGCATGGCATTGGCCAGCGGCGAGGGAATGGCCACAACAAAGCGGCCCAGCGGTTTCCACAGGCCGCACAATATGAT
>DAIMHB010000289.1:0-3523 GCA_036723545.1 Beijerinckiaceae bacterium | reverse complement strand
GGCCATTTCTGTGCCGCACCACAAGCAAAAGCTGGTCTTTGTCTTCTCAGCCATGCGGCACTTCGCGCAGGCGCTTCGAGACGAAGGCCTCAATGTAGATTATGTGCAACTGGATGATCCGGAAAATACCGGCTCTTTCACCAGTGAATGGACGCGCGCCGTCGCGCGGCACAGGCCGGAACGGATCATTATGACCGAGCCCTCGGAATGGCGGGTCGCGGATATGATCGCGCATTGGGATTCGGATATTCCGGTGGAGATACGGCAGGACACCCGCTTTTATGCCTCGCCCGCCTTTTTTGCGCTCTGGTCCAAGGGGCGCAAAAACTATCGCATGGAATTTTTTTATCGTGAACTCAGGCGCAAATCCGGCCTTCTTATGGATGGCGATGAACCCATTGGCGGCAAATGGAATTTTGATGCGGAAAACCGCAAACCCTTACCCAAAACGATGACTGTGCCCCAGCGCCTGCGCTTTGCGCCTGACGCCATCACCCGCGATGTGATGACCATGGTCGAGCGGATGTTTCCGCATCATTTTGGTGATCTTGCGCCGTTTCAATGGGCTGTCACCCGTCAGGATGCCCTTCTGGCGCTTGAGCATTTTCTGGCTGAATGTTTGCCCTGTTTTGGCGATTTTCAGGATGCGATGAAGCAGGGCGAGGACTTCCTGTTTCATGGGCTTTTGTCCCCCTATCTCAACATAGGCTTGCTGGGCGCGCGCGAAGTGTGCCGCGCCGCCGAGACCGAATATCATGAGGGCCGCGCACCGCTCAACGCCGTTGAGGGGTTCATTCGGCAAATTCTGGGCTGGCGCGAATATGTGCGCGGTCTCTACTGGCTTGAAATGCCGAAATATAAAGACACCAATGCCCTGAAAGCCGAGCGCCCCCTGCCGGATTTATATTGGAGCAGCGAGACAAAGCTCAACTGCGTGAAACAGGTGATTGATGTTACCCGCCGCACAGGTTACGCGCATCATATCCAGCGCTTGATGATCACGGGCAATTTCGCACTGTTGCTGGGTGTTGCGCCCAAACATATTGAGGCGTGGTATTTACTGGTTTATCTGGATGCTTACGAATGGGTAGAGCTGCCCAATGTGCATGGCATGGTGATGTATGCCGATGGCGGCTTGCTGGCGTCCAAACCCTATGCCGCATCTGGTGCCTATATCAACAGAATGTCGGATTATTGCACCGGCTGTTTCTATAATCCGGCCCTGAAAAGCGGGGATCGCGCCTGTCCGTTGAATGCCCTCTACTGGAATTTCCTCATTGAAAATGAGACGTACCTGAAAGGCAATCCCCGCATGGCCATGCCTTATGCCACTCTGGCCAAAATGAGCCTGCCGCGCAGGGACGAGGTCAGGCGTGACGCGCTGAAATTCATGGCCGAGATCGGAGTTGCTTCTCAATAAAGGCTCATGAAAAAATAAGGTGCCTCGGCCTCGAAATTCCACGCAAGTCCACTAGTTTAAGCCCATGACTGAAATTCTTGTGTGGTTTGATGGTTCATGCCCGCTGTGCCGGCGGGAAATTGCCTTTATGCGGCGGCTGGATAAAGCGGGCGCAATCACATTCATCGATGTGGCCAAGGCAGATGCCCTATGCCCGCTGGACAAGGCTGAGGCGCTGGCGCGTTTTCATGCGCAGGAGAATGGCAAGATTGTGTCGGGTGCCGCCGCTTTTGCAGCCATGTGGCGGGCCATTCCGATATTGCGGCCCTTAGGCCTTGCCGCAAGAAATCGCTTTGTTCTGGCGCTATTGGAGCAGGCCTATCTGGCCTTTTTGCATCTGCGTCCCTTTTTGCAAGAACTCATGCTTCATTTTGAATGAGCCTGTGGCCATGCAAAGCTCTGTCCAGATTGTTTGGTTCAAACGGGATTTGCGATTGCATGACCATCGCCCGCTGGTGGATGCCGCAGCCCGTGGGCCGGTGCTGCCGCTATATATTGTTGAGCCCGACTATTGGACACTGAAGGACTCCTCGCGCCGGCACTGGCAATTTATCCATGACAGTCTTGGCGATGTTCAGGAGGCGTTGAATGCGCGTGGCGCCCATCTCATCCTGCGGGTCGGGCGCGCTGTGGATGTTTTGGAGGATTTGCGGCAATCTTTGCAACAGTTCACGCTCTGGTCGCATGAGGAAACCGGCAATGACTGGACATTCACGCGCGACAAAGAGGTTCTGGCATGGTGCAAGGCGCATCAGATCGAATGGCACGAAACATCGTCTAATGGTGTGGTGCGGCGTCTGAAGAGCCGCAATGGCTGGAGCGCCCTTCGTGATGCACGCATGGCCGAGCCGGTTGTATCTGCCCCGCTGCGGTTGACGATGGTGGACGGTATTGGGGGTGAACCCCGTCCCTCCAAAGATCATCCGATGTTTGGGGCGTCCGTTGGTCAGGTGCAGCAAGGCGGGCGCAAAGAGGCTTTAAGCACGCTTGCCTCCTTTCTTCAGCAGCGCGCCAGCAAATATATGCTGACCATCTCCAAGCCGGGCATTTCGGCGCGGCATTGTTCGCGCTTGAGCGCACATCTCGCATTCGGCACACTGTCTGTGCGCGAGGTTGAGCAGGCCACCAAAGCCCGCATGGCCGAGCTGGCGCAACATGGGGATGAGCCCGCCAAACATTTGCGCAAAAACCTTGGCGCTTTCCTTTCGCGTCTGGCCTGGCGGTGTCATTTTGTCCAAAAACTTGAGCAGAGGCCGGATCTAGAATTTCGCTGTATGCACCCCGCCTTTGAGGGCATGAGAGAACCGCACTTTCGTCAGGATTATTTTGACGCATGGGCCACGGGGCGGACAGGTTATCCGCTGGTGGATGCGGCCATGCGAAGCCTGCACGCCAATGGCTGGATCACCTTTCGGATGCGCGCCATGCTTGTGTCCTTCGCCAGCTATCATCTCTGGCTGGATTGGCGCCAGACCGCACCCTTCATGGCGCAACTCTTTACGGATTACGAACCGGGCATTCACATTTCGCAGTTTCAGATGCAGTCGGGTGTCACGGGTATTAATGCCGTGCGGATGTATAATCCTGTCAAACAATCGATAGATCATGATCCCAACGGACAATTTATTCGTCGTTATGTGCCGGAACTGCAGAATGTGTCTGCCCAATGGATACATGAGCCGTGGCGAATGCCTGAGCCATGCCCCGCCTATCCCCAACCCGTGGTCGATCATGACAGCGCGCTGCGACAGGCCCGCGCGCGTATAGGCGCTTACCGGCAACAGCCCGATTTTCGGGAAGAGGCGAAGGCCGTGCACAACAGGCTGGGCAGCCGCATGAAACAGACCAGAACCGCCCCCCGTAAACCGAAGAGCAAAGACCAGTTGAGCTTTGATTTATAGGTTCAATCGCCAGACCCATTCGCAAGCGACTCTGCACCTTTATCACCATATCTAAAGGCATTTTATCGTTATCAGGCTTCGTTTTGCAGGCGCGCGGCGAGAAAATCGATGAAGGATTTGACCTTCCCCAAATTGCGCCGGTGGGGCGGCACAACGGCATGAA
>DAIMHB010000288.1:0-3553 GCA_036723545.1 Beijerinckiaceae bacterium | reverse complement strand
TGAGTGCGGCCTGCGCGCTGGCGATGTCGAACATATTTTTCTTCAGGCTTTTGGCCTGATAAAAGGCCCATTGGTCGCTGGCCTGACTTTGCCTGAGCACGGCAGCATTTTTTTCGGCAATGGCATTGCCTGTTTCCAGTGTTTCAAGGCTGCCGATGGATGCCGCAACAACGGCAAGGATGGCGATGGTGATGGACACCGTGGTCAGAAACGGATTGTTCTCATGGGCCACATGCGCGGCATGTTCAGCATGTTCGAGATGCTCTTGAGTCTCGTCGTCCATAATTTTGGTCCTTATACCATTGGTCGTTGTCTATATATGCGTGCAGGCCACAACCGATTCAATTTAAAACAGAATAATGTCCCGATTATTGCCAAATGGTAAGTTGCAACATGTGATCAATGGCCTGTATTGCTGACGCGGGCAAGTCTGTTTCGCATGATATGCATGCTGGTCTTGGCTTCAAATCTTGTGCATGATGCGCAGCCTCAATGTGGTGCCGGATGGGTGTTTGATGATGGGTTTTGCTGTGCGCTCTGCTCTCTTGCTGCTGGTTTTGCCCCTTGCGGGCTGTAGGCCGGAGGCGGATAAAACAGATATAGGACTGACCATTCCGGCCTATTTCGAATATGGCTCCCGAACATCCGCCACGCCGGATACAGGGTTGGCGGATGCCGGGGCCGGACGATTCGGCCTTTCGCTGTTTGGCAGTGCCGAGCTGAACCGGCTGGGGGATGAAGCCCTGACCGGCAATTTTGATATTGCCACGGCCAGTGCCAAAATCATGGAGGCCAAAGCGCTTGCGGGCGAGAGTGCGGCCTCGCTTTACCCCAGCCTGTCCGGCACTGCGGATGCTTCGCGCAGCCGCTCACCGGGGACGGAGCGTAAAAATGCCCCGCCCTTTTCCGCCACGACAGCCAATAATTTCGACCTTGGGCTTTCCGCCACTTATATGGTTGATTTCTGGGGGCGCTATCGGGATATGGCGGAGGCTGGCAAACTTTCGGTCACGGCCAGCGAATATGACCGCGATACCACCCGCCTGTCCACGGTGGCGGCGCTTGCCAATGCCTATTTCCAGTTGCTCGCAACACAGGACCGCCTGAGGCTGGCGCGGCAAAATCTGGCGATTGCCGAAAAAGTGCTGGATGTCATTCATGCGCGTGTCATGGCTGGCACGGCCAATGCTCTTGATCTGGCGACACAGGAGTCTCTGGTGGCCACCAGCCGCGCGGCCATACCGCCGCTGGATATTTCCTATGTGCAGGCCAAAACAACGCTGGCTCTGCTGCTGGGGCGCCCGCCTGAATCGCTGCATCTTGCCGGAGGCGGCCTTTCGCTGTTGCGCCAGCCGCAGATTGCCGCTGGCGTGCCGGCACAGATTTTGACCCGCCGTCCCGATATTGCCGCAGCAGAAGCACGGCTTGCCGCACAAAAAGCCAATGTTGGCGCGGCCAGAGCCGCCTTTTTGCCCAATATTGACCTCACCGGCAAGCTGGGGGCTGAAAGTCTTGTGTTCCGCAATCTGTTCCGCCCGGATGCCACCCTTGCATCTCTGGCTGCGGGCCTGACACAGCCGATTTTTGACGGCGGCACCTTGCAGGGCCAGTTGGACGATGCCACGGCTGTGCAGCAGGAGCTGCTGCTGGCCTATCGTAAAAGCATTGTTTCGGCCTTTTCGGATGTGGAAACGGCGCTGGCCACCATTGAAGCACAAAAGCGCCACGAAACCTTGCAGGCTCTGGCCGTGGCGGCCGCGCAGCGCACCTATGACATCAATGAAAAAATCCTGCATGAGGGAGCCGTTGACGTCACCAGCGTGCTGAATGCCCAGACCAATCTGTTTCAGGTGCAGGATGTGCTGGTGCAGGTGCGTCAGGCCAAATTCTCGGCCTATGTCAGCCTGATCGAGGCTTTGGGGGGCGGATGGACGATGCCGAAAGATAAGCCTTCAAATCCGGTTCAACCGAAAGAGACACAGCTATGAAGCGCATAATAGGTGTTCTTATTGCCGCTCTGGGGCTTTTTCTGCTGTATTGTGGCCTGACCGGCTACCGGCCCGCAGTTCTGATGCCCTATTGGCCCGCGCCGGTGGAGCAGCCGGTGAAAACCGGACGCGCAGCCCGCAGCAATGACGGGCCGGTGTCTGTGCTGGCCGCACCGGTCAAGGTGATGGATATGCCGGTGACGGTGGATGCGATTGGCACGGGGCAGGCCTTCAATTCGGTGGTGGTGCGCTCGATGATTGATGGCCGCCTGACGGAAATTGCCTTCAGGGAAGGGCAGGATGTTCACGCCGGAGATATTCTGGCCAGAATTGATCCTTCGACCTTCCAGGCCCAATATGATCAGGCCTTGGCCAAAAAAGCTCAGGATGAGGCCATTCTGGCCAATGCGAGAGCCGATCTGGTGCGTTATACCAATCTGGCGGCGTCGCAATATACCTCACGTCAGCAGGCTGACACACAGGTGTCCGTTGTGGCGCAGGATGAGGCCATTGTGCGGGGCGATCAGGCTTCGATCGATAATTACAAAGCCATGCTCGATTATACGGTGATCCGCGCGCCGATTGATGGTCGGGCGGGTTTGCGGGCGGTGGACAATGGCAATATTCTTCACGCGGCTGATGCCAATGGCCTTGTCACCATCACGCAGGTCAGGCCGATTGCCGTGGTGTTCAACCTGCCTCAGCAGCATTTGCGTGCGGCACTGGCGGCCTCCGCCCGTGCGCCGCTGGCGGTCACCCTGCTGGATGCTGACAATGCCAGCGAGCTGGATAAGGGCAAAGTGATTGTCATCGACAATCAGGTTGACCCAACCACAGGCACAATCAAGTTCAAGGCGGAATTTCCCAATCGTGAGTTTCAGCTCTGGCCGGGGCAGTTTGTCAATGTGCGCATTGCTGTTTCAACCTTGCCGCATGTGCTGGTTGTGCCCGGTGTTGCGGTGCAGCGTGGCCCCAACGGCGCTTTTTTATATAAGATCAATGATGACCAGACCGTCTCGCAGGTCAATGTGACGGTTACTCAGCAGGATGAGCTCAATGCCGTTGTTGCCGGAGATCTGACCGCAGGCCAGCTCGTTGTAGCTTCGGGCTTTGCCCGCCTCAAGGACGGGGCAAAAGTGAATGTGCAGCCGTCTTCCGGTGATACAGCTACCCCCGTGGCGGAAACTCCGCACAAAGGCAGCGGAAAACATAAGAAAGACGGCGCCGCACCGGAGGCAAAGGCTGCACCATGAGCGAGAGCCCTTTGAGCGCAGATGACTATGATATCCATACCGGTGCAAGTGTCTCCGCGCCTTTCATTTTAAGGCCGGTTGCAACCTCGCTTCTGGCGCTGGCTGTGCTGATCTGCGGTGTGCTCGGCTACATGCGGCTGGCTGTTTCGGCCCTGCCGCAGATTGATTTTCCCACCATTCAGGTCAGCACACAACTGCCGGGAGCCAATCCCGATACGATTGCCCAGCTGGTGACCGCGCCGCTGGAGCGTCAGTTCGGCCAGATTCCGTCTCTCACCGCCTTGTCCTCGCAGAGCACCTTCGGCTTGAGCC
>DAIMHB010000287.1:0-3577 GCA_036723545.1 Beijerinckiaceae bacterium | reverse complement strand
GGGTGAGCTTGAACCAGGCTTTGGCAAACACATCGGCAAATTCAGCCGGATTCTTGTGGAAACGGCGTGAAATCGGCTCATAGATCGGGTCAAACCGCAAAGCCAGATCGGCTGTGGTCATCATTGGCGCATGTTTGATCGCCGGATTATGCGCATCAGGAATGAGGCCGGATTCGGGCACATTCTTGGCGCGCCACTGGTGGGCACCTGCCGGGCTTTTCACCAATTCCCATTCATAGCCGAACAATGTGTCGAAATAGCCATTGTCCCATTGGGTGGGGTTGGGTTTCCATGCGCCCTCAATACCGCTGGTGATGGTGTCAATGCCTTTGCCGCTGCCGAAGGCATTTTTCCAGCCCAGCCCCTGTTCCTCAATGGCTGCGCCTTCCGGTGCGGGGCCGACGAGGGCCGCATCGCCCGCGCCATGCGCCTTGCCGAAGGTGTGGCCGCCAGCAACCAGAGCAACGGTTTCCTCGTCATTCATCGCCATGCGGGCAAAGGTTTCGCGGATGTCGCGGCCAGAGGCCACCGGATCAGGATTGCCGTTCGGCCCTTCCGGATTGACATAGATCAGGCCCATCTGCACGGCTGCGAGCGGATTTTCAAGCTCGCGGTCGCCGGTGTAGCGCTTGTCGCCCAGCCATGTGTCCTCATTGCCCCAGTAAATATCTTCCTCAGGTTCCCAGACATCGGCGCGGCCACCACCAAAACCAAAGGTTTTGAAACCCATGGATTCCAGAGCACAGTTTCCGGCCAAGATCATCAGGTCGGCCCAGGAGAGCTTATGGCCATATTTCTGCTTGATCGGCCAGAGCAGGCGGCGGGCCTTGTCGAGATTGCCATTGTCCGGCCAGCTGTTGAGCGGGGCAAAGCGCTGTGTGCCGGAGCCTGCGCCGCCACGGCCATCGCCGGTGCGATAGGTGCCGGCGCTGTGCCAGGCCATACGGATGAAGAGCGGGCCGTAATGCCCCCAGTCCGCCGGCCACCAGTCTTGCGAAGTGGTCATCAGCGTGAAAATATCAGCCTTCACCGCATTGAGATCGAGTGTTTTGAAGGCCTTGGCATAATTAAAGGAAGGGCCCATCGGGTTGGAGAGGGCGGAATGCTGGTGCAGAATTTTCAGGTTGAGCTGGTTCGGCCACCAGTCACGATTTGACTTCACCCCGGCGGCTGTATGTTTGGGCGACCCGTGCATGACAGGGCATTTGCTGGCATTTTCGGCATTATTCTCGGCCATAGTTTTCTCCGATGGGGGTTAAAAACAGAAATGCAGATTCAGGCGCCCTGCGCCGCTATCTGCCTTGTGAAATTCTAGCATAGGCAGGCGATGTGTTTAAGGTGAATTTACATAGTCAGCGATAATCTCTTAACTTAATCTCGTCATCTTACGTTGATCGCACCCGTCTGGATGACGTTCGCTTTGCGAATTGGCAACAGAATGAATCCGTTTGGCGCTCCGGCGTTCGTTTTGGTGCAATCATGTTGGACAAGATAAATTGATTGCGGCTATGTGTGCGCAATTTCATGGAGTGGATGAATGGCCCGCAATTCTGACAGTCAGACCCTTCGCCTCGATGATGCCGCGCGGGCGGGCTGGCTTTATTATGTTGCGGGCAATACGCAGGATGAAATTGCCCGTAAAATGCAGATTTCGCGCCAGTCTGCCCAGCGCCTTGTGGCTATTGCCATCAGCGAAAAACTGGTGAAGGTGCGCCTTGACCACCCCATAGCCCGCTGTCTTGATTTGTCCGAGGCGTTGAAAGACCGTTTCGGCCTGCGCTTTTGCGAGGTTACACCCAGCGATCCGGAAAGTCATTCCACCACGCTGGGCATTGCCAATGCGGCAGCGGCTGAACTGGAGCGTTATCTGACGCGCAAAGAACCCGTGATTATCGCCATGGGTACCGGCGAGGAACTGCGTGCAACAGCCGAACAACTGCGGTCAATGGACTGTCCGCAGCATAAATTGGTGTCACTGGTTGGGAATATTGCCTCTGACGGATCGGCCTCTTTGCTGGACGCGGTCAGCCGCGCGGCGGAAATCGTGCGCGCACCTTATTATCCTATGCCCTGCTCGGTGATTGCCGCCTCAAAATCTGAACGCGATGCGGTGGTGTCGCAACGCCACATCCGTCAGGTGATTGAACTGGCCCATTCCGCCGATGTCACATTTGTCGGCATAGGCTCGATGGTGGAGGATGCCCCCCTTGTCAAGGACGGCTTTGTCACAGCCTCCGAAATGCGCGCCATGATGGCGCTGGGCTCTGCCGGTGAAATTGTGGGCTGGGCCTATGATGACGCAGGCAATCTGATCAAAGGGCTGACAAATGATCGGGTGATTGGCGCGCCTCCAACCCAAAATGCTAAAACAAATGTCATCGGTGTGTCGATGGAGCCGGGACGTTTGCGGGCCATTCGCGCGGCCATGAAAGGCCATCTGATCAACGGCCTGATCACCAATGACGCGATGGCGGAAAAATTGCTCAAACCAACACGCTGAAATCCGGCGGATTTAGAGTCTGTTGCTTTTAAACGCAAACGTCTCCCTCTCCCTGCGTGCGGGGAGAGGGGGGTGAGGAGCATTTGATAATCCCAAGCCCCTCATCTTAGTCCTTCTCCCTGTTGATCCTTCGAGACGGCCTACGGCCTCCTTAAGGTGACGGGGAGAAGGAACGCTCACAGCATGTTTCCACCTAAAAACAACAAACTCTAGCCCATTTTTGTTGTGCGCGCCGGCTCGCGGGATAGACCGGTTTTTCGCTGAGGAATGAATTTGACCTGCTTTTGGTCATTTGCCCACCGGCTTGACAAATGCCCTGATTGTGCCAGTATATCCTTAATGAAGCATCTGATCGGGTGCGGGGGCCGGCAGATAGGTTGTGGGATCCGAAACGATCCGCACAAACCCCCGCGAGGAAACGGACCATCCTTTCGCTCAAAGCGAGGGGAGGTTATTAGTGGGGAACGGCAATGAAATCATTATTTTACAAGACCGGACTCGGCGTAAGCCTGTCCGCCTTGGTTGCTACAGCTGCATTCGCTGAAACCAAGCTTACAATCGCCACTGTCAACAATGGTGATATGATCCGTATGCAAAAGCTGACCGATGATTTTACGGCAGCAAATCCAGACATTAAGCTGGAATGGGTCACTCTCGAAGAAAACGTGCTGCGCCAGAAGGTGACAACCGATATTGCCACCAAGGGCGGCCAGTTCGACGTTCTCACCATCGGCACCTATGAAGTGCCGATCTGGGCGAAAAAAGGCTGGCTCGTAGCTCTTGATGGCTTGGGCAAGGATTATGACACCGACGACTTGCTGCCCGCCATTCGTGGTGGCCTTTCGATGGATGGCAAGCTCTATGCCGCGCCTTTCTATGGCGAAAGCTCGATGGTCATGTATCGCAAGGACCTGATGGACAAGGCCGGGCTGAAAATGCCTGAGGCGCCAACATGGGAATTTATCGGCAAGGCCGCACGCGCCATGACCGACAAGTCCAATGAGGTTTATGGTGTGTGCTTGCGCGGCAAGGCAGGCTGGGGCGAGAACATGGCCTTCCTGTCGGCAACCGCCAATT
>DAIMHB010000286.1:0-3591 GCA_036723545.1 Beijerinckiaceae bacterium | reverse complement strand
CGCCACGCTGGCTGTCGATGGCGGCCACCTCGTCTCCTCTTTATAAGGTTGATATTGATGGATTTTCATATTTCTGCCCGCGTTGAGGATTACCGCAGCCGGATCGCGGCCTTTGTTGCGCGTGAAATCTTGCCGCTGGAGCAAAACCGCGCCTCTTATGATGCGCATGGCAATATTGATGAAGCACTGCTTGAGCATTTGCGCGGGAAAGCGCGTGCGGAAGGGCTGTGGTGCCTGCAACTCAAACCCGAAACCGGTGGGGCAGGGCTGGACAAAGTGGGCATGGCGGTCTGCTATGAGGAAATGAACCGCTCCATCTTCGGGCCGGTGGTGTTCAATTCGGCTGCGCCGGATGATGGCAATATGATGGTGCTGGAGGCGCTGGGCACTGAGGCGCAGAAGCGCGACTGGCTTGCGCCGATTGTTGCCGGGCAGGTGCGCTCGGCCTTTGCCATGACCGAGCCGCACCCGGGCGGTGGGTCTGATCCGGGCATGATTCAGACTCGGGCGACACAGCGCGGCGATCATTATGTCATCACCGGCAAAAAATGGTTTATTACCGGTGCTGAGGCGGCCAGCCATTTTATTTTGATTGCCCGCACCTCGGATGATCCGCGTCATGGCCTCACAGCCTTTTTATATCATAAGGATCAGCCCGGCTGGCGCATTGCCCGCCGTATCGAGATTATGGGGCCGGAGGAACATGGCGGCCATTGCGAGATTGAATTTGACAGCCTCGAAATACCCGAAAGCCATATTTTAGGCGGTGTCGGGCGTGGCCTCAAAGTCACGCAAACACGGCTCGGGCCCGCGCGCCTCACCCATTGTATGCGCTGGCTGGGGCTGGCGAAGCGTTCGGTAGAAATCGCGCAGGATTATGCTGCCGTGCGGCATGGGTTTGGCCAGCGTCTGGCGGATCGGGAGAGCATCCAGCTCATGCTGGGGGATATGGCGATGCGCATTGAAATTGGCCGCCTGCTGGTGATGCGCGCGGCATGGGCGCTGGATCAGGGCCAATTTGCCCGCAAGGAGATTTCAATGGCCAAGGTGCATGTGGCGCGGGTGCTGCATGATGCCGCCGACATTGGCATTCAGATCAATGGTGCGCGCGGCTATTCCAGAGATACGGTGCTGGAGTGGATTTATCGCTATGCACGGCAGGCGCGCCTTGTCGATGGGGCGGATGAGGTGCATAAAATGATCCTCAACCGCTTTCTGAACGAAGAAGGACGCAGCTTCTGGAGCTGGCCGGTTGCATGATACGGGAGCCGATGTGACACAGGCTGATTTTGATCCCGCCCGCTTAAAGGCCTGGTTGCAGGCTGAATTTGGCGCTGCCGAACCTGTTCATCTGGAGCGGATAGGCGGCGGCCAGTCCAATCCCACCTATTTTGTCACTTATGGCGCGCGCCGTCTGGTGCTGCGCAAAAAGCCCAATGGCCCGATTTTGCGCGGCGCCCACGCGATTGACCGTGAATTTCGCGTGATGACCTCGCTGTTCGGCACAGATGTGCCGGTGCCTGAACCCGTGCTCTATTGCGAGGACAGCGCGGTGCTGGGCACACCATTTTACCTCATGAAACGGCTGGAGGGGCGGGTGTTTCACGATACATCCTTGCCCGGCCTTGCCCCTTCGGAGCGCCGCGCCGTCTATTTATCGATGGCTGAAACGCTGGCGAGGCTGCACGCTGTCGTTCCTGCTGCGGTGGGGCTGGCCGATTATGGTCGCCCCGGCAATTATTTCCAGCGGCAGATTGAACGCTGGTCGAAGCAATGGCAGGATTCGCCCACCGGAGATATTCCGGCGCTGGACAGGCTGCTGGACTGGCTCATTCAACATATGCCGGATGAGGATGGACAGACCGCCATTGCCCATGGCGATTTCCGGCTGGGCAATCTGGTGTTTCATCCGCATGAACCGAAAGTGATCGGCGTTCTGGACTGGGAATTGTCAACATTGGGGCATCCGCTGGCCGATCTGGGCTTTTGTGTCATGCCCTGGCACAGCAGTCCGGAGGAATATGGCGGTATATTGGGGCTGGATGGTTCGGGCTTAGGCCTGCCGGACGAGGCGGAATTTATCCGGCATTATTATGCCCATGCGCGGCCAACTCCGGCTTTGCAGCCGTTTCACATTGCCTTTGCCTTGTTTCGCTTTGCTGTGATTTTTGTCGGTATTGCCGATCGGGCGCGGCTGGGCAATGCTTCGGGCCAGAATGCACAGGTTATTGCACCGCTGGCCGCACGATTTGCCCAGCGCGGGCTGGAGGCCACATGCTTATGAGCGCGTCCGCGCAGCGCGGCTGGATCATTGTGGCGGGCCTGAGCGGTTTCGTGTCCATCGCTATGGGTGCAGCCGGCGCGCATCTGGCAGGGGACGCCTATTCGGCCGCGCTGGTTGAGAAAGCCGCGCTTTATCAGCTTATTCATGCCGTTATGCTGGTGTATCTGAGCGACAAGCCGCAATATCGCGTGACGCAAGTGCTGTTTCTGGCCGGCACAGTTCTGTTCTGCGGCGCGCTTGATCTCAAAGCCATGACGGGCTGGGCATGGGCATCACGCCCCGCACCCTTTGGCGGTGTGAGCCTTATGCTGGGCTGGCTGGCACTGGTCTGGCAGGCGGCCCGTCGTAAATCTATGATGTAAATATCATAAATATGAGCGAGAATGGATTATTCTTGTTTTAAATGCAGGTCAGTCGGGGCATAAGAATATGATCGTTGTTTCCGTCCAGAATGTGAAGGGCGGCTGTGGCAAAAGCACCACGGCCATTCATCTTGCCGCAGCCTTGACCGCTGCGGGGCGCTCCGTGGCCATAGCGGATGGCGACCCGCAGAAAAGTGCCCTGCGCTGGCTGGGCCGCCGCGCGCCCGAATTGCCGAAAATTGAAGCCATTGATTTCAGCAAACGCAATATGGATGAGCTGAAGGCCCTCAAGAAGCGCAATGTCTTTGATTATGTCATCATTGATGGCCGTGCCGCCACGCGCGGCGATGCTCTCGACGATTTTGTCAAAGCCAGTGATATTGTGCTGGTGCCGGTGGTGGGCCTGCCGATGGATATTGAGGCCAGTCAGGATTTTTTAGCCAGCCTCACGCAGTTTCGCAAAATCGAAAAAGGCAAAAAGCGGGTGGCCGTTGTGCTCAACAAAGTGCGCCCCAGTGGCAAAATCGCAGCCCGCATCGCCGCCATGGTCAAGACGCTGGAAGTGGATATTGCGGCTCAGGTGCCCGACAGAGCCGGTTTGCAAAATCCGATTGAGCTGGGCATGACCTTTTTTGACAACCGGCGGGCCGCCAATAGCGAATTGCGGGAATGTTTCACCGCTCTTGCCAATTATGTCGAGGCCTGTGCCGCCGAGATCAAGTGAAACCCGCACGCTATCCGCTGCACGGCCTTATCTTATTGGCAAATTAGATAACCATGCTCCGCGCCTCATTCATAATGCTCTCGCACAGCAGGCTGGCGGCGGGGGAAAGGCTGCGCCCGCGCAGAGTGATCAGGCTGTAGGGTTGCAGATTGATCGCCTGATTGAGCGGCAGAATGTCAATGGAGCCGTCCAGCCCTGTCTGTGCGGTGATAAATTTTGCG